>JAZSJN010000181.1:0-4400 GCA_045534315.1 Candidatus Scatosoma sp. | reverse complement strand
ATTTGCAACCTGAAATGAGCGCATATCCCGTCACCGAAAAGGTGTTGGAAGAGCTTGACAAGGGCGAATACGACGTAGTGATTTTGAACTTCGCAAACTGCGACATGGTCGGACACACGGGCGTCATGGAAGCGGCTGTCAAAGCCGTACACGCGGTAGACGAATGCGTAAAAAAGGTTACGGACAAAATCCTTGCCATGGGCGGCAGCGCATTGGTAACGGCAGATCACGGCAACGCCGATCAAATGATTGCCGACGACGGCGTGGGCGCGTTCACTCAGCACACGACTTTCCCCGTTCCCGTTATTCTCGTTTCCGAAGAATATAAAAACGTAGAACTTCGTGAAGACGGCGTCTTGGCAGACCTTGCCCCCACGCTTTTGGATATGATGAAGATTGAACAACCCAAAGAAATGACGGGTAAGAGCCTGATTAAATAATTTTGTTTAAAAATTGGACGGAGCGACGTATCGTATCATACGCGTTCCGTTCTTTTTCTTTTGCCCAATAGTTTCGCACCAAATCACGCGTTCCCTTTTGCCAAAAAAGAAAAAAATTTCAAAAAGAACGCAAAAAACAGTTGCGATATTTGTACAAGTATGGTATAATCAATTAGTAATTTTGAGAAAGTGCCAGTTTTTGCACGCAAACATAAAGAAAAAGGATTGAATATTATGTGGAATTTTATCAATTTGTTAATGGCAGGCGGCAACCAAGGATATTACGACGATAAATCCTTGAACACCTACTATGTCTGCGCCGGTATTTTGATTGCGCTTATGGCTATCGCCGCGCTTGCCTTGGTTATTCTCGTACTGATGCAACCCGCAAACTCGTCGGGTATCGATGCGCTGGGCGGTTCTAGCGAAACTTTCTTCGGCAAGAACAAAGGCAAATCAACAGAAGCAAAAATGAAAAAATGGACTTGGGTATGCCTTGCAATCCTTGCGGTTCTTTCCATTTTGCTCTACGTTTTGAAAGCAATCTTCAACGTTGCTTAATCAAGATACGTTTACTTCGGCGGCTGTGTAGATAAGCCGCCGTTTTTATTTCCCTATCCCCCGCTACATAATTCGGAGGTATATCTATGAACGCACAAGATCGATTGTACGCTCTGTTTCAAGACGGTACGATCGCCAATAAAACGGAGACGGAAATTTGTAAAATTTTACAGCTGCCCTATCGTGAAAAAGGGCGGCTTATCGACGTATTAGAAAAACTCTGCGCGGCAGGTAAAATTTATCAAAACCGCGGGGGACGGTACGGAACGATCGAACAACTAGGCTTGATCAAAGGCGTACTTTCGGGAAACGAGCGCGGCTTTGCCTTTCTCGTCCCCGACGACAAAGAAAAATACCCAAACGACTTTTTTATTCCACACAAGAGCCTGCACGGCGGATTACACGGCGACACGGTACTCATCGAACGGGTTTTTAATAGCGACGATGAAGGCAACGTAGTAAAAATTCTCGCGCGCGGATACGATAAAATCGTCGGTACGTTCCGTCGCGATAGGCGAGCGGGCTATTTGATCCCCGACGAGAAAAAGTTTTCAACCGAAATTTATATTCCCCTTTCCGATTGTTTTCAAATCAAGAACGGCGTAAAAGCGGTTGCAAAGATCACTTCCTATCCCCACGGAAAAGCCCCGGGCGGCGAAATAGTGGAAGTCTTAGGCGACGAAGACGATTTCTTTGCGGAAGAGCTGTCCATTATCCGTTCGTACGATCTGCGGGAAGAATTTCCGCCCCGCGTGGAAAAGGACGCAAAAAGGCAATCCGACCGCGGCATCAAAGCGGAAGATTTAATCAATAGGCGGGATTTTCGCGATCAATTGATCGTTACAATTGACGGCGAAGACACGCGGGATATCGACGACGCCGTTTCCTTGGAAAAAATTGGTGACGAGTATCTTTTGGGCGTGCATATTGCGGACGTTACCCATTACGTAGATTACCGCTCCCCCTTGGATCAAGAGGCCTTTGAACGGGGTACGAGCGTGTATTTCCCCGATCGTGTCTTGCCCATGCTCCCCCGTCCTTTATCCAACGGCATTTGCTCGCTCAACGAAGGGGAAGACCGTTTGACGTTGTCCTGTCTTATGCGCATTGATAAAAAAGGCGCGGTCAAGAGCAGCGAAATTGTGGAAGGCGTGATCCGTTCCACCTACCGCATGACCTATACGGACGTGACGAAAATATTAGACGGCGACAAGGAAACGACGGCAAAATACGCACTCGCCGCGGACATGGTATATCTGTTTAAAGAATTGACCGAAATTTTGCAAGCCATGCGAAACAAAAAAGGCAACGTGTCCTTGGACGTAAAAGAGGCAAAAATTATCTTGGACGAACGGGACGAAATTATCATCCCCGAATACGAGCGGGTGTTTTCCTATCAGATTATCGAAGCCTTTATGGTGCTTGCCAACGAAACGGTTGCCGAATATATGCATGGTATTGAAGCGCCTTTCGTCTATCGTGTTCACGAAAAACCGAGTGAAGAAAAAGCTGCGGCGTTCCGTTCTTTTGCGCAAACTTTGGGCTTGACCGCCCGTTTTAACGCCGACGACGTCAAGCCTTACGATTATCAAAACGTGTTGAAATCGGCCGAAGGATTGCCCACCTATTCGGTACTCAACCGCGTCATGCTCCGCTCCATGCAAAAAGCGAGATACGACGCGGAAAATCTAGGGCATTTCGGTTTGGCAAGCAATTGCTATTGCCATTTCACGTCCCCTATCCGCCGTTATCCCGACCTTTGTATCCACCGTATCATCAAACAGGTGATAAACGGCGGTTACGGCGAAGCGTGTGAAAGATACGGGGATTTTGTAGCGCGCGCGGCAAAACAGTCGTCCGAGCGCGAATCTAGAGCCACAGACGCCGAACGGGACGTGGACGATCTGTATATGACCATGTATATGAGCGAACGTCTTGGCGAAGAATTTGACGCCGTCATCTCGGGCGTAACGTCCTTTGGACTGTTTGCCGAGCTTTCCAACGGTATTGAAGGTATAATTCCGATTGAAAGTCTGTTCGGCGAATACAAATTCGACGCCGATCGATTTTGCTTGATCGGAAGAACAGAAAGCTACACGATCGGCGAAAGCGTACGTGTCAAGGCGTTTGACGTAGATTTTTCCAGACGCAGAACGGAATTCCGTTTGCTTGGCAAACTCGAAAACACCCCACACGTGTACGCAACGAACGAAAATATGGAGAAATAACATGAAAATTATCGCAACGAATAAAAGCGCGTCTTTTGAATATTTTATCGAGGAAAAATACGAGGCGGGAATCGTTTTAGAAGGAAACGAGATCAAATCCATCCGCGCTGGAAGCGTAAACATGAACGACAGTTTTTGCTTTGTACGCGGAAACACGGTCAGCGTAAAAAATATGCACGTCGCTTTGTACGAAAAATCGGACGCGTTCAGTTCGAAAGACACTCGTCGAGACAGAAAATTGTTGCTGCATAAGAGCGAAATCGCGAAGATTGCAGGAAAAATCAACCGTCAAGGCTATACGCTCGTCCCTTTAAAGATGTACTTTAAGGATTCCTTGGTTAAAATGGAAATCGCGCTTTGCCGCGGTAAGCATACTTTCGACAAGAAAGAATCTATCGCCCAACGAGATATAAAACGCTCGGTGGATCGCGAAATCAAAAACGCAGGTTTTTAATCTTCTCAAAAAAACACGAACGCGCCCAAAAGGGCGCGTTTATTTTTGTTTTAGATATATCTTTCGACGTCTTTCCAATAAATGAAACTCTTTTTTGACGGTAAACTCGGTGCGCACGGGGCTGAGCGGGGAAGCAAACGCCAACGTAGCGTCCACGTCGGCAATCATGGCATTCCCTCTACCGCAAAACAAAATAGGCACACCGCAAATAAAAGCATACGCCCGTATCAAAACGGAGCACACGCTATCCTGCACCTTTTCAAATGGGCAGACGATCAAATCGCAGCCGCAAAGTGAGAGTGTCTTTACCGTTTCCACGTCATAAAGATCTTCCGCGACCACAATCCCCACACGTCCGATTTTGGTATCGTAAACGCGCAAAAACGCGCCGCTATGCACTTCGCCATCAATCGCATAAATCATATCGGAAACGCCCAAAATTCGCCCGTTTTCCGTAACGATTGCAGACTTGCGGCGATGTCCGTGGGCATTGGTAAGTACGCCGCAAATCACAAGATTTTTATCTCTTTTTGAAAGCTTTGCTACATTTTCAAAAAACTGTGTTTTCCCTTTCAATTCCCGCTCGTAACAAACTTCGTTGTCGTTGAAAGCAAATATAGTCAAATCGTCCTTTTTTTTCTCTTTCGTATCCTGTTCGTCCAACGTTTGTACGTAATCAGACAAATCTCCCTGCCCCACAAAACGAATTTGCATATC
>JAZSJN010000089.1:0-5582 GCA_045534315.1 Candidatus Scatosoma sp. | reverse complement strand
CAAAACAAACATTAGCGTGTATACAATCGTGGGCGAAACGGATTTTTCACAAATTTTTGCCGATTATCCGCTTTGCGAATAAAAATTGCATAAAAATCACAAAAATCCTTGCAAGAAAATTGCGGGGATTTTTTTCGTTTTGTAAATAAAACACTTTACAAGGAAAAGATTTTGCGGTATAATATGTAGGTATAATCGTCTTATTATGTCTTATTGCGCGCTTTTTGCAGTAGACAGATCAAGGAAAGAGTATGAAGATTTCGCAAAATTGGAAAGATTATTCGATTATCGCCACGGGCGACGGATATAAATTGGAGCGTTGGAAAGACGTGTATTTGCTCCGTCCCGATCCGCAGGTGATCTGGGCGGCGCAGACCGATCTTTTCGCCTATCCCAAGTTGAACGCTTATTATAAACGTAGCGAAAAAGGTGGCGGCGGTTGGAAAATTTTGCGGCCTTTCCCCGACGAGTGGAATATTTCTTACGAAGAATTGGATATTCGGTTTAAGATCAAGCCAATGGGCTTTAAGCACACGGGCTTGTTCCCCGAACAGGCGGTCAATTGGGAACGCATGACCGATTTGATTAAAAACGCGGGCAGACCGATCAAGGTTTTAAACCTGTTTGCGTACACGGGCGGGGCTACGGTAGCTTGCGCCAAGGCAGGCGCGCAAGTAACGCACGTGGACGCAGCAAAAGGCATGGTGGAGCGGGCAGGCGAAAACGCGCGGCTTTCGGGGATCGATACGGGTATTCGCTATATTGTGGACGATTGTTTGAAATTTGTGCAGCGCGAAATTCGTCGCGGCAACAAATACGACGCGATTATCATGGATCCGCCCTCTTACGGCAGAGGACCGAACGGGGAAATGTGGAAGATCGAAAACGATCTGTATAAATTTGTCGAGCTTTGTTCGCAGGTGCTTTGCGATAATCCGCTGTTCGTTCTGATTAACAGTTATACGACGGGTTTGCAACCGATGGTTTTACAAAATATTTTACAGTTGACTTTAAAAAATTTCCACGGCAGAGTGGAAGCGTACGAAGTCGGGATTAAGACGGAAGAGGGGATTTCTCTTCCTTGCGGCGCAGGAGGTATGTTTATCAATGACGGAAGTAAGCGTAATGCCTGAATTGAATATTTTATACGAAGATAACCATATTATCGTGGTATTAAAGCCGCAAATGGTGGCTTGCTGTCCCGATGAAAGCAAGGACGATAACCTGTTGGATATGGTTAAGCAGTATATCAAAGTCCGTTATGAAAAACCGGGAAACGTATACGTTGGCTTAGTGCATCGTTTGGACCGTCCTACGGGCGGCGTTATGGTGTACGCGAAAACGAGCAAGGCGGCGGCACGCCTTACCGAAGGTCTGCAAACGGGGGATTTTGAAAAGAAATATCTTGCTGTGCTTTGCGGCGCGCCCGATACGCAGCGTGGTACGCTTTGCAACTACCTTAGAAAAAACACCGTAAACAATATGGTGTATATATGTACGCCGTCCGAAGAGGGGGCGAAGTATGCAGAGCTCGATTATAAGATCGTGGAAGATAAGGGGAAATATTCCTTGGTGGAAGTGCGCTTGCATACGGGCAGAACCCACCAGATCCGCGTGCAGATGGCGGGGATTTCCCATCCGATTTACGGAGATATGCGTTACGGCGGCGCGCTTGCGCAGAAAGGTAAATTGGCGCTGTGGGCGTATTCGCTGTCCTTTTTGCATCCAATCACGAAAGAAAGATTGAAATTTATCGCCTGTCCCCCCGAAACGGAAGTGCCTTGGAAGGCATTTGACCTGTCAAAAGCGGTGGAAATCAACTGAAATTTTAATAAAAAATGAAAAACAGCGCAAATCCCCTTGAAATGCGTTTGACAAAAAGGGGATTTCGGTGTAAAATAGATAAGTACGATATTGCAAACAGTCCGTTTGCAAATACTCTAAAAGGCAAAGGTTCTTATGAAAAAGACGAACAAAAAACTGATTACATTATTGCTTGGCGGTATGTTGGGCGTAGCAACGCTCGGCGCGGGGCTCATGAAGACGGACGCTGTATTCGCAGATGAAACGGCAGAACCGTCCGCAAAGACGTATACGTTGACTGACGTGTTTGCGTCGGATGCGTCTAACGTCGTCGGCGCGGATAAAAAGGGCGACGCAACGGCTACGGTTGAAACGACGAGATTTACGCTCTCTAAAGGTGAAAGCGTAGAATTCCGTCGTAATCTTGCGTTGAAATGGTTTGACGAAGTTGAAGGTAACGTTGGAGCGCAGTACTTTACGATAAAGTTTGCGCTTGCGGATACCAACTTCGACGCGTTGTCGATCGTGTTTGAAAGTGAATCGGCTATCGCAAACGCAGACAACAAAGCGACGAACAAAGTAACGTTTAAAAAGACGGAAAGCGGTAATCTTTCCGTTACGGTAAACGGCGTAGTTTCCACAATGGAAATTGCGGCGGCAGACGTCAACAAAGAAATGACGCTTGCGCTTTCGGAAACGGACGATGCGGATTACGGCACGTTCGACGTCGTATTGAACGGCACGGTAGTTGGTGCATTTGAAAATATCGGCGCAAACTATGCCGCTTATAGCAGCGGTAAAGTCATTCCTCTTTCCATTCTTTCGGAAAAGGCGGAAGACGAAGAAACGGGGGATGCAGAAGAATCCGTAGAAGATACTGTTGTTTATCTGTACGAATTAAACAATCAAAGATTTGATAATATCGTAACGGAAAAATCGGGCGACAAAGACGTGAAGAAAGTGCCCGATACGGCGGCTCCCGTTATCGTTATTAACGACGATATTGCAGACGGTTTGCTGATCGGTACGGCGTTTGCATATTATTCGCCGACCGTTATCGACGTTATGCCCAACAGCGATTCTAAGATCGCAACCAGATCGTTCTATCAATGGAATCCTACGGATACGTCGGTAACGTACAATACGGAAATGAAATCGTCCCATTACTTTATGGACACGACGTATTACGTGGCAACGGACGGCAGTATGTTCGCAACCAAAGCGGAAGCGATCGAATCGGGTAAGGAATTTAAACCGACCACCGTTTACAAAGAAAACGATAACCAAGAATTCCTTTCGGTAATTTATGCCGTACAGGACGATTCGATGGAACTTAGCAAGACGAAGAAAGAATATCAGCTTGTTTGGTATGCGGAAGATCAAGCTACGGCGGTTAAATCCGTTGGCGAAGGGGAAGAACAAAAGGACGTAAACTGCGTTATTCTGAATAAGAAAAACGAAGGGGCAACCTATAAATATATCGCGCTCGGCGACGGCGAAAACGTACTTACAGACGAAGACGGTAATGTGGATGCAGAAGGCGCCGCCCTCAAAGCGGCTGTTGCGGAATACCAGATCGCGTTGGAAAAGGCGGCAAAGGAAGCAATCGCAGGTAGTAACTCGTATATTTACTTCCCGTCTTTGGCTTGGCTTATCCAAGATAACAACGGATATCGTAATCTGAAATTCGTTATTTGCTATAAATCGCCTTCTTCGTCGTCGGCCAAGAGCACGTCTGCGCTTAGCTATAATGGTCTTCGACTTTCCACGACGGACGAAGGGTATTACGAATTTAAAGTATACGCAACGGACGCGGCGGGTAACGGTATGGAATGTTATCTCGACGGCGAATTGGTTAAGGTAGGTACGTCGAATATTTGGGATATTGAAGAAATTCCCACGTTCTCGTACACGATCGAAAGAAAGGGCGTATCCATCAAAAACGACAGCGATACGTCAACGAAGAGAACGGACGACGTTGAATTTAACGGTAAGTATAGCGGATTTAGCGATCCTACCGTTGTCGGTATGATCAGCAAAAAGAGCGCGTACGCTTTGTATAAAGTGGATACGAGCAATTACAATAACGGTCTTGATCACAATAAAAAACAGTTGACCACTTCAATTCTGTCGGGTATTACGTATGCAAGCCTGAAAAAGGAAATTGACGCACAGTTCAAAGCGGGCAACATTCCTGCAAAGGGCGGATACTTTGATTTCTATTTGGATATTTACGTGAAGAAGATTGCAGCGTCGCTTGGTGCAACGTCTGATGCGGAAATCGCAAAAATCAAATCTTGCTTTATCCGTATTGACGAATACGACAGCACGATTGAAGAAGGCGACGCTGGTTGGGATACCAACAAATTTAAGTGGAACGCATCCAGCAAATCTTTCGAGGCTGTGGAAGAATGTGAATATATGATCTTCGCAGATTACTACGAAAGCGAACTTCCGACGCAGCGTGTAGCGGCGTACAAGGTTATCGAAGTAGAAGCGGAAGAAGACGTCAACTACATCAAGACGAAATGGATCAAAGAGAATATCACGTCGCTTGTATTGTTTGCAATCGCAGGCGTAATGTTCGTTATGATCATTGTGCTGCTCCTGATCAAACCTTCGGACGAAACGTTGGATGACGTCGAAAAAGAAGCTGACGAAGGGAAAAAGAAAAACAAAAAGAACCGCAAATAATTTGCGATAACGAAAAAGGACGGTAAGCACGCCGTCCTTTTTTAATGCTTTTTACTTGCGTTTTTAGTCGCTATCCGTTATAATAATAATGTAAGGAGAATTAGCATGTTACAGCTTGTATCGGACAAAGCACAATCTTTGAAAGAATTTACCGAAAACAACTACGCGCAAGCGGCGTTTTTTTGGAATATTCTTTTAAAAAATAAAGATATTCGCGTCAACGGCGTGCGTGTTGGGGCGGATATGCCTTTACGCACAGGGGATACTATTTGCTATTATCTGACGTCAAAGCAGGCGGAAAAGGCGGCTTTTTATCTTGTGTACGAAGACGAAAACGTGCTGATTATCGACAAGGAAAGCGGGGTAAATTCCGAGGCGGTGTATGCTGCTCTCGCAAGGGAGCGAGAGTGTTATTTTATCCACCGTTTGGATCGGAACACAAAAGGCTTGATGGCGTTTGCGTTGAATACGCGTACAGAAAAAGCGTTGCTCGCAGCGTTTAAGGAAAAGCGAATAGAAAAGCGGTATCAAGCGCTTTGTTTCGGCGTTTTTCCCAAAACGGAAGACGTGCTGACGGGGTATCTTAAAAAGGATGGGGAGCGCGCTTTGGTCAAGGTGTTTGATAAGCCGATCGCAGGCTCAGAAAAAATCGTTACGGAATACCGCGTATTGGAAACAACGGACGGCTTGACGAGAGTGGAAGTCGTATTGCACACGGGCAAGACGCACCAGATCCGCGCGCACTTGGCGCATATAGACTGCCCGATCGTGGGGGATATGAAATACGGAAATACCGCGAAAAATAAGGAATTAAAAGTGTCGCGGCAATGCTTGGTTGCAAAGCGTTTGCGATTTGATTTAGACGGCGAGTTGTCCTATTTAAACGCAAAAGAATTTTGTTCCCATTTTAAGGCGGAATTGGTGTAAGGAGAAGTTTATAAAAAATTACAGAATGCAACCGATTGCGGACGAAACTTTGATCCTTGAAAAAGAGTATGACGAATATGGACAAATGACGCGTCTTGTAGATCATTTATCTGGGGAAGAAATTTCCATTGAATATAATACTGTCGGAGAAGTGGCAA
>JAZSJN010000069.1:0-5295 GCA_045534315.1 Candidatus Scatosoma sp. | reverse complement strand
GGAAACAGAAGCAAAAGAAACGAGCATGGCAGATGTCGTTGCAAACATGGAAAGTCAACCCCGTTTTAAGAAAGGTCAGTTGATCAAGGCTACGATTTCGTCGGCGGACGATTCGGGTGTTGCAGTATTACTCCCCCTTGCAAAGAAGGAAGTAATTCTCGACAAAGAAGAAGTAGACTGCGAAGTTTACAATAAGGACGATTTCAATGCGAAACTTGGCGAAGAAATCGAACTTATGGTTGTTGCTGTAAACCCCGTAAAGCTTTCTCAAAAGCAAATCAAGAAATTGAAGGAAGAAGAAGCTGCGATCGCTGAAATTCAGGCTGGTAAAGAATTTGAAGTCGTATGTACCGGCAGCAATAAGGGTGGTTTGACTGCTGAACTCGGTTCTTATACCGTATTCGTTCCCGCACGTGAAATTCGTTCGGGTTACGTAAAAGAACTTGATAAATACGTAGGCAAGAAACTTCGCCTTCGTCTTATCGAGCTGAAAACCGAGAGAAGAAAGGAAATTATTGCTTCTCAACGCGTAATCATCGAAGAAGAAAAAGCTGCGAAAGAAGCTGCAAGAGCGGCAAAGGAAGCAGAATTCTTCGCGTCTATTCACGTTGACGACGTGGTAGAAGGTAAGGTAGAAAGAGTAACGGCTTTCGGCGCGTTTGTTTCCGTAAACGGTTTCGATTGTCTTGCGCACATTTCCGATTTGTCTTGGACGGGCGTTAAATCCGTTTCCGACGTTTTGGAAATCGGCAAGAAGTACGAATTCAAAGTATTGAAGATCGACGAAGAATCCAAGAAAGTTTCGATCGGCTACAAACAGTTGCAACCCCAGCCTTGGGATCTTGCTGCTGAAAAGTATATGGAAGGCGATATCATTCACGGTAAAGTTGTACGTATCGTACCTTTCGGCGCATTTGTTGAAGTGGAAAAAGGCATCGACGGTTTGGTTCACGTATCCCAGATCTCTCACGAATTCCTTGAAAATCCCACGACGGCGCTTTCGATCGGTCAAGAAATCGACGCTAAGATTTTGAAACTGGATTGCGCTGAAAAGAAAATGACGCTTTCCATCAAAGCGCTTGAACCCAAGCCCGAAGTGGAAAGAAAGCCCCGTGAAGAAAAAGCTGAAGACGGCGAAGTAAAGGAAAAATCCAGAAAGCCCAGAGCAGCTAAACCCGCTGACGAAGTTACCGAATGGAACGAAGGCGGTATCGGTGGCGTATCCATCGCAGATCTTCTGAGCAAGAACTCCTAATTGCGGCGAATACCAAATTAAATAAATTATAAAAAGTCCGTTTTTATCCGATTAAAAGCGGGCTTTTTTGTGTATAAATAATCGTTGAAAAAAACGCAAAGGAGCTTTATACTTATGGCAAAACAGGGCAAAATCAAAATTTCGAGCGAAAATATGATGCCAATCATAAAAAAATGGCTGTATTCAGATAAGGATATTTTTCTGCGCGAAATTGTAGCAAACGGTATGGACGCGATCACCAAGCATAAAAAGTTGGTGGATATGGGCGAAGCTGAAAAAGAAGACGGCGAATATAAAATCGTCGTTAGCGTTGACGAAAAGGCAAAAACGTTAACCGTAGAAGACAACGGTATCGGCATGACGGCGGAAGAAGTAGAAAAATATATTACGCAGATTGCTTTTTCGGGCGCGGCAGACTTTCTGCACAAATATGAAAACGCATCCGGCGATGGGATTATCGGGCATTTTGGACTTGGTTTCTATTCCGCGTATATGGTTTCGGAAAACGTGGAAATTTACACGAAGAGTTATAAGGACGAACCTGCGGTAAAATGGGAATCTGATGGCAATTCGACCTATAAAATGGATGAAATGGACAAAGCAACGCGTGGCACGAAGATCGTAATGCATATCGCCGAAGGGGAAGAAGAGTTTTTAAAGGCGAGCCGCATTGGCGAGTTGCTCCGTAAATATTGTTCGTTTATGCCCTATAATATCTATTTAGACCCCAAAGGCGACGATACGGACAAACCCGTAAACAATACGACGCCTTTATATCTCAAAGACCCGAAAGAATGTACGGATGAAGAATATAAAAACTTCTACCGCGAAACCTTTATGGATTATCAAGAGCCGCTCTTTTGGATCCATTTGAATATGGATTATCCCTTTAGATTAAAGGGGATCCTGTATTTCCCGCAGGTAAAAAAGGATCTTGTACAGCTTGAAAAAGGGCAGGTAAAGCTTTATTGCAACCAAGTGTTTATTGCGGATAATATTAAGGAAGTAATCCCCGAATTTTTAATGTTGTTAAATGGTGTGATCGATTGTCCTGATATTCCTTTGAACGTATCGAGAAGTTTCCTGCAAAATGACAAGCAAGTGCAGAAAATTGCAAAACATATTACTAAAAAGGTTGCCGACAAACTGACGTCTTTGTTCAATAACGATCGCGAACATTACGAAAAATGTTGGAAGGATATTTCCACTTTTATCAAATTCGGGTGTATTCGCGAAGAAGAATTTTACGAAAAAGTAAAAAATATCATTATTTTCAAGAATTTGAACGGCGAATATAAATCGGTAACCGATTATCTGGGTGAAGAAATCAGCGAAGAAGACGCGAAAAACGGCGTACAGCCTAAAGCCGTTTATTACGTTTCGGATGAAGTGCAACAGGCGCAATACGTGTCAATGTTCAAGGATGCGGGTTTGGATGCGATTTTGTGTGATACGATGATTGACGGGCATTTTGTTAGCTTTATCGAGTACAAAAATCCGAAAAAGTGCCGTTTCGTGCGTATAGACGCAGATATTGACGGGGCGTTGAAGAGTGAAGACAAGGTCGCCGAAGACGAGCAAAAAGAGATCGTTGAGCTCTTCAAAAAACATTTGGTCAATCAAGAAATCACGGTAAAAGCAGAACGTTTCAAGAGTGGAAAACTCCCTGCGGTCGTCAACGTGGACGAATTTATGCGCAGAATGTCGGAAATGAACGGTTTTTACGGCATGGATGATTTAGATCCCATGAAACATGCGAATCTGGTGCTGAATCTTACCAATCCCGTAGTTTCTGGCTTAATGAATCAATCCGAAGACAAGCAAAAGGTGATAATCAACCAAATTTATTATCTTGCAATGCTGTCTTATAAAAAGCTTACCCCCGAAGAATTGTCCGATTTTGTGGATAAGAGCGCGCAACTTCTGTTTGATTATTGCAAGTAATCGAAAGTATAAAATTGAAAAGTAAAATAATGAAACGTCTTTCCGAAAGGAAGGGCGTTTTTTTGTTCTATGCGGACAAGCGCCTGCATACAATAGAACAAATGCTTGATTTTTTGCCGACGGAGATAAAGGACGGGCTTTCGCACGTCAATTTAAAATACGTTTACGAGATACGTTTGCGCGCCGATAAACCGACTACGGTCAATTTTAACGGCGAATACCGCTTTTTGGGATTGTACGGTTTGACGGAAAGGGCGGAACAAGCGATTCATTGTACCGATCAAGATATTGCTGATTGTGTGTATAAGGCAGGGGAATATTCGGTGTATTCGGTAGAAGAAGAGCTGAAAAAAGGATTTTTAACGGCGCGAAACGGCGAAAGGTTGGGGCTTGCTGGTGAATATGTTTTTGAAAAGGGGCAGCCGCTTGCTTTGCGGAATTTTACTTCGCTCTGTATTCGTGTTCCGCATGAAATATACGGTTGCGGGCGGGAGATTTACGAAAAATGTTTAAAGGACGGTTTTAAAAATTGTTTGATTGCATCGCCGCCGGGACTTGGAAAAACGACCATTTTGCGTGATCTTGCGCGATTGATTGGTGAAAATACGGCGAAAAACGTGTTGATTTGCGACGAACGGGGTGAGATTTCCTGTGGAAACTACGGACAAAGCGGCGACGTTTTAAAGTTTGCCGATAAAAATACGGCGTTTGACGCGGGAATACGGGCGATGCGCCCAGACGTTATTATCACGGACGAGCTGTCGCCAAAGGATTGCGAAGGGGTAAAAAAGGCGATTTATGCCGGGGTTACGGTGCTTGCCTCGGCGCATTTTTCTGAGATTGAATATGTGAAAGAGCCGTTTATGGGGTTGTTCGACCGCTACGTCCTACTAAACGACAAAAAGATTGGACAGATAAAAGGGATTTATGATCAGGCGGGGGTACGGCTATTATGATGCAAAAATTTATCGCGGGGATAGCAGTTGTGGCTTTTACAAGCTTTTGCGGCTATTTCCTTGCGAAAAAATATCGACAAAGAAAGTTGTTTTTTAAGCAATTGCAGGAGTTTAACGAAAGATTTTTAAGCGAAATTGCATATTATCGCCGTCCAATAAAGGAATTTGTTGCAAAATATACCTACAAGGGGGAGTTTAACGAATTATTGCAAGACTTTTTTACAGCGTTGCAAATGCAAACGCGGGAAACGTCGCGCGTGGGGTTGTTGGATTCGCCCAAATACGCTTTTTTAAAAAAGGAAGATAAGCGGATGGTGGAAGATTATTTTCTGATGCTCGGTAAAGGGGATAGTCTGTCGCAAAAAGGGTATTTTTCTTCTGTGAAAGAACCGCTTTTACGCCTGCAAAACGAGGCAGAAACAACGTGTAAACGGTATGCGGATTTATACATAAAGCTTGGATTTTTATGCGGATTATTGATTTTAATTTTAATGCTTTGAGTGGAGATGAGATTTGGTGGATATAACGATACTTTTCAAAATGGCGGCAATCGGGATTATTATCACGATCATCTGTCAAATTTTAAAAAAATCCGATCGTGACGATATAGCGACGCTAGTGAGCATCGTCGGTTTGGTAATCGTATTAGCTGTTGTAGTGGGTATGATTGGGGATTTGTTTTCGCAGATTAACGACGTTTTTAATTTATAGAACGTGTATGGTTAAAGGGGGAAGAATGTTAGAAGTTTCCAAGATTATCGGGGTGGCGTTTATTACGACGTTTGCTTCAATTTTGTTAAAACAGACAAAGCCCGAATTGTCTTTTGCTGTAATCATTACAGGCGTTCTTGTTATTCTGCTTTTTATCGTTGACGCGTTGCAAAATACCCTTTCCGCATTCTCGTCAATTGCCGCGGTCACGGGTATAGAAAACGGGCTTTTGAAAGTTTTGATAAAGATTGTCGGCGTTGGGTATTTGACGGAGTTTGGTGCAAGCGTTTTACAGGATTTTGGTAGTAATTCTCTGTCGGACAAGGTGACGCTAGGCGGAAAAATCACGATTGTTCTTTTATCCTTGCCCGTGATTGAGGGGCTGCTAAATATGGTAAAGGGTTTTTTGCAGTTGGTATGAAAAGAAGG
>JAZSJN010000109.1:0-5682 GCA_045534315.1 Candidatus Scatosoma sp. | reverse complement strand
TGATTTTTGCGGGCGTGGGCGAAAAAATGGACGATTTGGAATTTTTCGACAGTAAAGCCTTTGTGGAAGCGATTTTATGAGAATTGATATTTTGACTCTTTTTCCCGAAATGTTTACCGCCATGCAAGAAAGTATCATCGGCAGAGCGCAAAAGTCGGGAAAAATACAAATCAACGTCGTGAATATACGCGACTATACCGAAGATAAGCACCTCAAATGCGACGATTATCCCTTTGGCGGGGGTGCGGGAATGGTGATGATGGCGCCGCCGATTGGCAACGCGATCGAAGCGATCGATCCCGAACATAAAGCACGCCGTATCTATATGTCCCCCAAGGGGCAGGTGTTTAAACAGCAAAAGGTGTTTGAACTGCTCGAATACGAGCATTTGATTTTACTTTGCGGACACTACGAAGGGGTGGATCAGCGCGCGTTGGATCTCTATATCGACGAAGAAATTTCGATTGGCGATTACGTTTTGACAGGCGGCGAGCTGCCTGCAATGGTAGTGGCTGATTGTGTTTCTCGATACGTGGACGGGGTAATCAGCAATTCGTCCTTGGTGGACGAAAGCTTTTCGGAAAATCTTTTGGAATATCCGCAATACACCCGCCCGCAGGAATATAAAGGCCTGACCGTGCCCGACGTTTTGCGTAGTGGCGATCATGCCAAAATTGATCAATGGCGCAGAGAACAGGCGATTGAGATTACGCGGCGTTGCCGTCCTGATTTGCTTAAATAAGACGTAAAAAAGCAAAATGGGCGTAGACGGGGCGTGATGAACGAAAAAGGAAAGACAAATGAAAACGATACAATGGTTTCCGGGGCACATGACGAAAGCCATGCGCGACATGGAAAAAAAGCGAGATCTTTGCGACGGAGTAATTTGCGTATTAGATGCGCGCGCGCCGATTGCGACGATCAATAAAAATTTAAAAAAGATTTTCGGAGAAAAGCCGATCTTATACGTTTTAAACAAAGCCGATTTGTCCGATCCAAATAAAGTAGACGGGTTTATGAAATACTTTGAAGCGCGTGGAAAGTACGTGGTGAAATGCGATGCCACAAATATTTCAACCAAACGCGTACTGCTCCAAAAGCTGAACGCAATCACCGAAGAAAAGCGTGAACGTGCTTTGGCGAAAGGGTTAAACCGTACCTTCCGTTTTATGGTGGCGGGGATTCCCAATACGGGCAAGAGCACATTGGTCAACCTTTTAAGCGGGCAGAAACGCGCAAAAACGGGGGATAAAGCGGGTGTTACGCGGGACGTGCGCTGGCTGAAATGCGGTGCGTTTGATCTTTTAGATACGCCGGGCACGATGCCGCCGTCTTTTGATAATCAATATCACGCGCGCCATTTGGCGTATATCGGCAGTATCAACGACGATATTTTGGATATGGACGACGTGGCGTTGGAGCTGCTTGGCGAGCTTGCGGAAAAATATCCTCAGTGCCTGACTGATCGGTACGGCATTACGGAATTTGACGAAAAACTTGCTATGTACGAAGCGGTTTGCAAACGTCGCGGCTTTATCTTCCGCGGCGGCGAATTTGATTACGAACGTGGTGCAAAGGCGATTATCGACGATTTCAGAAAGGGGAGAACGGGCAAAATCTGTTTGGAAAGCGCGGCGGATTATCCCGACTTCGAATTTTAAACGACCATGAAAAAAATTTGGAACGCAGAAGAAAAATTGCAATACGAACGCGCTTTGCAGATGCAGGGATATACCTTGATTGCGGGCGTGGACGAAGTGGGTAGAGGCCCGTTGGCGGGCCCCGTGGTTTGCGCGGCGGTGATTATGCCGCTTGATGACGAAAGTTTGATTGTCGGCGTGGACGACAGTAAAAAACTGTCCGAAAAAAAGCGAGAACAGCTTGCAGAAGAGATCAAACAACGCGCTCTTGCGTATACGATCGTAGAGATCGACGAAAAGACGATTGACGAGATCAATATTTTGGAAGCGACCAAACTCGGCATGAAAAAGGCGATTGAAAGCCTTGAACTTGCGCCCGACGTCGTGTTGACGGACGGCAATATGACGATCGATATAACGCATAAACAGCACAGCGTAATCCACGGCGACGCGCTGTCCTATTCAATCGGCGCGGCGAGTATTATCGCCAAGGTATATCGAGATCATTTAATGGACGAATACGCCAAGGCCTATCCCCAGTACGCCTTTGAGAAGAACAAGGGATATGGTACGGCGGCGCACATTCAAGGGATAAAGGAGTACGGCTTATGCCCGATTCACCGCAGGACGTTCACAAAAAAGTTTTAGGAAGAAAGGGCGAAAAGCTCGCGGCGGAATATCTGAAAAAGCAGGGCTGTAAGATTGTAAAACGCAATTATAAAACTCCCTTTGGCGAAGCGGATATTATCGCGCAGGATAAGGACGAGATTGTTTTCGTTGAGGTCAAAACCCGTATCGGGGACAAATTTGGCACGCCGCGCGAAGCGGTAACCAAGACCAAACAGCAACGCTATTATAAAATTGCGGAATGTTATTGGTTGAAGACGGGGGAAGAACCCAACGCTCGTTTTGACGTGATCGAAGTATATGAAGACGGGCGTATCGAACAGTATAAAAATGCATTTTAATCCATGCAACGGAAAGAAAGGACGGTAAAAGGCCGTTCTTTTTTTATGTAAAAAACGCAATAGTAACGTCTGCAATCCGTTAAAACTCCTTTCGACAAGAAAGACGGTCCTTTTACAAAAACGCCGTTTCTTCTGTTTCGCGGCTATGTTATACTGACCGTAATCCTTTTAAGAAAAGATCGGAACGTTTTTATGACGGTATATATCGAGTACGCGCTGATAGAAAATTTCCTTTACGATTACGTATTGCTCAGGCTTGCTTTTTTTGCTGCGCGCGAAAAAACAAAGTGGTTCAAAGTGGTGTTTTCCGCTCTTTTTGGGGCTGCTTTCGCACTCGTTTGCCCGTTTATCGCGTTGCCGTCCGTCCTGTTTTTGGCGTTGAAGATCGGGGTGGGCTTGCTCCTTTGCATGCTCTGTTTTGGACGGCTGAAAACGAAAAAAGAGTGGGGCAGGTACGCGTTCACCACGCTTTGTTTCTTCTTTTTGACGTTCGGTTACGGGGGTGCAATGCAATCTTTTTCGGGCAAAAAAGCGTTGCCGCCGCAGATGGTATTTATCGGCTTTGCCGTTCTTTCATTTTCGGTAGTGGTGTTGATACGAAAACTCTATCAAAAGCGGGCGTTACATGCTTTTATCTATCCGTGCACGATTATTTTTGGACAAAACAGCGTGCAGGTTGCAGGGTATTACGACAGCGGAAACAAAGCAACGAAAAACGGCGTGCCGATCTGTTTTGTGTCCCCTGAGATTTTATACGAACTTTTGGGAGAAGAATGGCTAAAAGGCGGGGGGACGGTACGCGACGAAACGGAAATTATGACGGTGTCGGGCGCAAAAAAAATCCCCGTTTTTAAAGGGGAAATCGCGGTGGAAACGACGCGCGGGGAAATCGAAAAAAACACGGTATATTTTTCGCCGTCTAAGAATATGATAACACGAGAATATAAGGTGCTGTTACATGCGGCGATTGTAGGGGAATAACGTTATGGGGATTAAAGAAATTTTACGGATGTTTTTACAAAAGATCGTATCGGACAAGGAAACGGTGGATTACGTATGTGGCGGCGGAGAAGCGTTGCCCCTGCCCCTTTCCGCAGAAGAAGAGAGTATGGCATTGCAACAGCTTGCTAACGAGCGGGAAAAGGAAACTGCCAAGGCGCTTTTAATTCAGCATAATTTGCGCTTGGTGGTGTATATTGCGCGAAAATTCGATAATACGGGTGTGGACAACGACGACCTGATTTCCATTGGCACGATCGGTTTGATCAAGGCGATAAACTCTTTTAAGGCGGATAAAAAAATTAAATTGGCGACCTATGCTTCGCGTTGTATCGAAAACGAAATTTTGATGTACCTGCGTCGCACGGCGCGCTTAAAGAGCGAAGTGTCCTTTGACGAGCCGCTCAACACCGATTTCGAAGGAAACGAACTTTTATTGTCCGACGTTTTGGGTACGTCAGCGGATACCGTGTATGGGGATATTGAAGCGAACGCCGAAAAAGAACAGCTGAAAGAAGCCTTAAAAAAGCTCAATGAACGAGAACGAAAAATCATGTTTTTGCGGTTTGGGCTTGGCGGCGGCGAAGAGATGACGCAAAAGGACGTAGCCGACATGTTGGGCATTTCCCAAAGCTACATATCCCGTTTGGAAAAGAAGATTATTTTGCGCTTAAAAAAAGAAATCGCCAAAATGGAATAAAAGAAACGCCCCCAAAGCGCGTATAAAAAAGAAAAGCATAGCGCATACTTTTGCAGAGCTTGTTTTCGATGGAACGCAACCCGTCCCCCGCCCTTTGCCTGTTACATACGGATAAAAGGGGGTAAAAGTATGCATAAAGTAGAGATTTGCGGCGTGGATACGTCGGGCTTGCCTAAGCTTTCCGCGCAAGAAAGCGAAGAACTGATGCGCCGATTGAAAAACGGCGATAAAAAGGCGCGGGATAAATTCATCGTTGGCAATATGCGTTTGGTACTGTCGCTCGTAAAACGTTTTCGCATCAAAAACTTGGGCGTGGACGACGTATTTCAGGCGGGATGCGTGGGGCTGATCAAGGCGATCGACGGGTTTGATTTGCGTGTAGGCGTCAAATTTTCCACCTATGCCGTGCCCATGATTATCGGCGAGATCAAACGCTATCTTCGGGACGGAAACTCCCTGCGTGTGTCGCGCAGTATTCGAGATACGGCGTATAAAGTCTTAAAAGCGCGCGAATTGATCGAGGCGCGTGATGAAGAAGCTACGATCGAGAAGATCGCCGCCGAGTTGGGGGTGGCGGAACGCGAAGTGGTGTACGCCTTAGACGCAATTTCCGACCCCGTATCGATTTACGAACCGGTATACAATAAATCGGGGGACGTGCTTTTGCTGATGGATCAGCTCTGCGACGAACGGAACACGGACGAGATCTGGACGGAACACGTCGCCCTTTCCGAAGCGATGGAAAAACTGGGCGACCGCGAACGGAAAATTCTGTTTTTGCGGTACTACGAAGGGAAAACGCAGACGGAGATTTCGGAAGAAGTGGGCATTAGCCAAGCGCAGGTATCGCGGCTGGAAAAAAACGCCCTGCAAAACATTCGGCTGAATATATCGTAAAACAAAAACGACTTGGCTACGTCCAAGTCGTTTTTAACGTCTATTGAAAATCTCATCCAAGCTAATATCGTAAAAATCGGCGATCTTAAGCAACGTTTCATAATCCGGTCGCACGACGCCCCTTTCATAACGGGTATAATTTACCCGACTGATCTGTAACCGATCGGCAAGTTGCTGCTGCGTCAGCTGTTCGCCTTGTCGTAGCTCTTTTAATTTTCGTCCAATATCTATCATCTCTTACCCCTCAGCACTTGACATTGTACATTATTTGTACTATAATTATAAAAAATATACAAAATATGTACATACAATTAAAGCAAAGGAGAAAATGATATGGCGTTTATTGATGAATTAAAGGCAAAACAAAGGACGGACGATATCGTAAAAGAGATACAAGAAGAATTTGACCGTTGGTTTGATTCTGCGGTGCAAAGATATGTAACAGGAGAGGTGGCTGGTATTAAGGAGGAGATTGTGA
>JAZSJN010000048.1:0-8469 GCA_045534315.1 Candidatus Scatosoma sp. | reverse complement strand
ACCGTTTCGGGGTTATTGTTGATAATAACCACTTCATAACCGAGTTCTTTAAGCGTCCATACGCAATGTACGGACGAATAGTCGAATTCGATCCCCTGACCGATACGGATCGGACCAGAACCGATAACGACGATACGTTTTTTCTTCGCTTTTTCTACGAAAGGTTTTGCCTCGTCGTGTTCATGCGGATCGAACGTCGAATAGAAATAAGGTGTTTTTGCGGGGAATTCCGCCGCGCAAGTATCCACCATTTTATAAGCAACTTTCCTACGATACGGCACTTTTTGACCGCTGAGCGCCGCGATATCTTTGTCGAGATAACCAAGGCGTTTACCTTCTTCATACAACGCTCTCGTCAATTTTTCGCCAGCAGCAAGACGTTCTTCATATCGGATCAAGTTCATAAATTTATTTAAGAACCAACGATCAATTTTCGTGATATTGAACACTTCGTCCACGCTAACGCCCTTTTTAAGCGCGGCGTATACAACGAAAATTCTTTCGTCCGTCTTTTCGGGTAATTTTGCGATCAATTCTTCTTTCGTCGAATGGATAAACTTCTTATAATTAAAGGTACTGCTCGAAATTTCCGCGCCGCGCACCGCCTTCATCATTGCCATTTCAAAGGACGTACCGATGGACATAACTTCGCCCGTCGCTTTCATACGCGTACCCAGCTCACGCTTTGCATACAAGAATTTATCAAAGGGCCACTTGGGCATCTTTACAACTAAGTAGTCGATGGTCGGTTCGAAACATGCGTAGGTATTGCCCGTAACGTCGTTGACGATTTCGTCGAGCGTATAACCAAGCGCAATCTTCGACGTAACTTTTGCAATCGGGAACCCAGTCGCCTTGGACGCAAGCGCTGACGAACGGCTTACGCGGGGGTTAACTTCAATAACCGAATATTCAAAGGAATCGGGATTGAGCGCAAATTGTACGTTACAGCCCCCCTCGATACCAAGTTCGGTAATAATCGACAGCGCCGCCGTACGCAGCATGTTATATTCTTTGGTCGAAAGGGTTACCGCAGGCGCAACGACAATCGAGTCCCCCGTATGAATACCGACGGGATCCACGTTTTCCATAGAACAAACCGTCAAACAGTTGCCTTTGCAATCGCGGATAACTTCGAATTCGATCTCTTTCCAACCTGCGATATATTTTTCAATCAAAACCTGCGTAATCGGGGACAGCATCAAGCCGTTGTGCGAGATCAAACGAAGATCTTCTTCGTTGTACGCAACGCCACCGCCCGCGCCGCCGAGCGTATAGGCAGGACGGATAATAACGGGATAACCGAGCTTGTTTGCAATCGCAACACATTCGACCACCGTGTATACGATACCGAACGGAACGCAAGGTTGATTGATTTTTTCCATCGTTTCTTTGAAAAGCTCTCTATCTTCCGAACGATCGATCGCGTCAAGTTTCGTACCGATGAGTTTTACACCGTGTTTTTCAAGGAAACCAGATTTTGCGAGTTTACAACCCATCGTAAGACCAGTTTGACCGCCAAGAGATGCAAGCAAACTGTCGGGTTTTTCTTTTAAAATAATACGTTTTAAACTCTCTTCCGTTAAAGGTTCAAGATAGATTTCATCCGCAAGCGCTTTGTCTGTCATGATGGTTGCGGGGTTAGAGTTACAAAGAACGACGTTAATTCCCTCGCTCTTCATAACGCGGCACGCCTGCGCGCCTGCGTAGTCGAATTCTGCCGCTTGACCGATTACGATCGGACCGGAGCCGATTACAAGAACTTTCTTAATATCACTTTTCTTAGGCATATTATTTCACCTCTTCCATCATGGTAAAGAATTTTTTATACAAGGGATTTTCGGGGTTGCCAATGCTGCAAGCTTCGGGCAAGAACTGCGTGCTGAACGCCTTTAAATCTTCGTACACGATTCCTTCACACGAATTATCGTTTGCATTTACAAAACGGACTTCCCCTTTTGTTACGCTATCGGACACGACTTCATAGCCGTGGTTTTGCGTAGAAATATATACTTTGCCGCATTTGTTACATTTTACGGGCTGATTGCTGCCCCTATGTCCGTATTTATGTTTCACGGTCTTTGCGCCAAGCGCCAAAGCGAGCAACTGATGCCCAAGCCCCATGCCGTAAATAGGTTTTTTGCCGACCAGTTTTGCAATTCCCGCGATAATCTCCGTGTTTTCTGCGGGATTGCCTGCACCGTCGGAAAGAACTACGCCGTGCGCGCCCGTCGCAAGGATTTCTTCCGCCGTGGACGTCGCGGACATATCGATTACGTTGCAACCTTGCACAAGCAGATTATCGATCGCGCTACGACGCGAACCAAAATTCCAAAACGCCACCGTATAGTTTGCCTTTTCCGCCTGGTAAAAGCCCTTTTCATTTTTCGCCACCGTCTTTACGGCGTTTTCAATACGGAAAGATTGCATCGTCTCAATTTCTTCTTCCGTCAAAGGTTTTTTGCTAACGCGGGCGTTCATTGTACCTTCTTCACGCAATATCTTCGTGATCTGGCGGGTATCTACGCCGTAAATACCGATCACTCCTTGTTCTTTAAGATATTCTTCCAAAGTGCCTTCCGCGCGGAAATTAGACGGCTCGTCGCAGATTTCGCGCACAACGTACGCCGAAACCCAAGCTCTATCGCTTTCCACGTCGCTTTTCATCATACCGTAGTTTCCGATCAAAGGAAACGTCTGTACGACGATTTGTCCGTAGTTAGACGGATCGGTAAGCGTTTCGATATAACCGACCATACCCGTCGAGAATACGAGTTCCCCCGTGATCTCGCCGTCCGCACCGAACGCACGACCTTCAAAAACCGCGCCGTTTTGTAACGTCAAATAAACCTTTTTGTTTTTCATAAGCTATCCTTTATATAAATTGAATTTTTACCGTTTTTACAAAAAATAAGACTGATTTTGAAAAATCAGCCCTGTTTTACGAAAGAATTATATTTTTGAAAAATAGAAAAACAACCAATACCGCCAAGAGAAGTTGCCTTTATCTCTTTACGGTCTGCGTTCATATTCGTCTTTTGCATAAGATCTACAAAATACATAATACACCTGCTCATTTCTATATATTATAACACCAAGCAATTTCTTTGTCAACTTTTCAAGCGGTTTTTTGACAAAAAAATTGCAATTTTTTACAATCGATTTTTCGATACTTCTCTATCTGTTAATCGATACAACCGAAGGCAACACTACGGAAATTGCCTTCACTTAGATCAATTTCTAGAAAAATTTCTTTACCTAATAACAATTCTTTGATTAAAGCGGGATTTTGCGGTAATTTTTTACCGTCTTCAAAAAGAAGTAAACGTGTTTGCGAATTTTTTACGGCAATTTTTATAGCAGAAAAGCCTTTTGCTACATTTAGCTCCGATAATATATACAAAACGCCGTCTATATCCACCGTTCCGTCGGCAAGTCCCCTTTTAATAGCGCTTGTCCCAACAATCGTTTTTGCCAGCTCTCTTGCTATCTGTTTGGATTTTGCCCCCAAAATTTCACAGAGCAAGCCCTTTCTCTTCCCGCTGGTTATGATTTCTTTGCAAATTTCCGTCAACGTCAATTGTAACGCAAAGACAAATTTTTTATATTCGGTATCTACGCAATCTATTTTATAATTCCCTGCTCTGCCGTTCGCAAAAATAAATGCGGCGTCGTTGGGGGAAGATATTCCGTCAATATTGATGCCGTTTAACGTTTCACGTGTAGCGGTCAGCAGTGCCTTTTGTAACATTTCGGACGAAATATTGACGTCCGTCGTCAAAAAAACAAGCGTGGTTGCCATATTCGGACAAACGTGCGACGTCGCCTTAAATAACGCGCCTATTTTACAGGTAAATGCGCCGAGCTCAAAGGAAAAAGAAAGCTGTTTCCCAATTCCATCCTCGCCCGCCAAAGCGCACACCGCCTTGTCACCCCCGCTTACTCGATCAAGACAGGTCGGTAATATGCGCACGCCTTTTTCAAAAGCATTTAATTGCAGCGGTTTTCCCGTTTCACCCGTAGACGCGATTAAAACGTCTTCCTTGCGAATTACAAACGCCTTTTCGACTAAACCGCAAATATCGTCCGCCAACTTTTCGCCATAAGGCAAAAACAGATTGGCGATTCCACCGTTTACAACAACTGCGCGTGCATAACCGTCGCGAAGATGTTTTTTTGAAATCACACTCGACGCGCCGCAAAAATCCCCGTCGGCATATACCGCAGCAGTGGGACAACGGCTGTCCGATAACAGCAACGCTAAATCTTCCCCTTGCGCGCGAATTCCACAAGCACAAGCACCCACCATAAAACCATCGGGCGCACATATTCCGCCGTCAATTGCCGTTATATTCCTGTTTACTCCGTTCTTTCTCATACCCTTTTATTCTTCAAACCAAAGCTGCGATTGCGTTACCAATTCCCCTTTATCATTAAAACCGTGCGCCAAATAACTTCCGTCTTCCTGTTTTTTACGGTAAAAGCGGAGCGTTTCGCTCTCTTTGACCTGCTTTACGTAAGTGATCATAAACTTCTTCAATTTCATGCGCGACAGCTCTTCAACCGAAAAGCAATTCAGGCAATAATCGGCATATTTCGTATTGTTGACGTGCATGTTATGATCGTATTCGGAATTGGCGATCGTAAGCGAAAATTTAAATTCCCCTTCTTCAGGGTTAAACGTCGGGATTTTCCAACGCAAACTCTCGAAAAGCTTCGTCGTGTTATAGGTGGAATAATCCTGATTGTCAATTACGTCCGATTTTAAAAGCTTTGCCGTTTTTAGATCGATCAAGCACCAGCGAGAACTTGCGTTTGTGCAAAGCGCGCCGTTTCTTGAAAAAATCTGATATTCCCTACCGAAAACAACGTGCGAAGGCGGCGTGGGCCACGTCTTGATACGAACGGTATCCCCGAGCGTAACGGGTTGGATAAACTCACAATAGATATTCGAAACGATAAACGCATACCCCCGCGGTTTTACAAACGCGTAGCCAAACCCCAACTCGTCCGCGCTAGAACAAGCCACTTCTTCCAAATAGGCAAGCGTCGTGGACACTTTTAATTCGTCCTTGAAATCCACGTCGCAATATTTAATTAAAAACTCTTGGTTGTGTTCGTATTTTTCCATAGCCTTTATAGTATACCTCTTTTGGTTAAAAATGTCAATGTTTGGTAGGTGAAAATTTTCAAAAAAGAATAGTTTCAATCTATATTTTTATCTGTAATATATTGACAAAATTCACTCTTTGTGATATAATACTATTCGTAAGATAAAAACGTACTCAAACTCTTTATATTTCAAGCTTTTTTGAAATATAAAAATCGGTACTATATCTGACAAACAACCACTCTGTCTGACAGAATTACACAGGAGAAATTTATGAACAGTAACGACGTGCTTACCCAAACCGAAGGTATCACCGGCGGCGAAGAAAAACAACAGAGCATTAGCGCCGATCTTATCCGCGGGCACATCAATACCATTATTTTGCGCAGTCTTTACGACGGCGATAAATACGGCTATGAGATTATTAGCGAGATTGAAAAGAAAAGCGGAGGGTTGTATTCTTTAAAACAACCCACTCTGTATAGCGCCCTCAACCGTTTGGAAAGTTCCAATTACGTTACTTCGTATTTCGGTGAATTTTCCAACGGCGGCAGAAGAAAATACTTCTCCCTGACCGATCTTGGCAAGCAGGTAACGGAAGACAATCTTTCCGCATGGGAATATTCCCGTACCATTATCGACAGCCTGATTTCCGACGGCAACGCGCATTACGATTTTTCGTTTATCACCGAAAAACAGCGGGAACTTGACGAATTAAAACGTGCCCTTGCCGCGCGCGAAGACGCGTTGGCGGAAGAAAAGAAAGCCCTTTCTAACCTGCGCAACGAGCTGCAGCGCGAACGCACCCTTTTGGCAACGCAAAGCGCCTCCCTTTCCTCCCAAAAATCCGATTTTACCGAACTTCGCGACCGCGTGGAATTACAAACGCGCGAATTAGAAGAAAAAGAACGGATTTTGAGCGAAAAACAGGGCGAATTAGAAGCGAAAGAACTCGTTTTACAAGAAAAAGAACAAGAAATTGAAAACGCAAAAGCCGAAATAGCGCTCCGCGATCAAGAGATTTTACAACTGAAAGCACTCTTGGAAGAACAACAACAAGCTTTTGCGGAAGCGGAAAAAAATTACGGCGAAACACAATCCCTGTATAACGCGCAAAACGTCGAGCTTGCCTTGGCGCAACAACCTCTGTCCACTCTTCTCGAACAAAACACCCTTTTGCAATCGGAAATCGCTGATTTGGAAGATAAGTTGCAGGCGAGCGCGAATCAACAAACGACAGCGACCAACGAAGAGTTGGACGCAGCAAAGGCAGAAATTGCCGCCTTGCAAGCAGAACTTGAAGACAAGCGCACCGTTATTACGTCTTTAAACACAGCAATCGCAACGCAAGAAAATTCTATCGCGCTGTTAAAAAGCGACTACGAAAGCAAATCCAGCGATTATTATAACCGCACCATCGAGCTTCGTTCGCAACAAGCGCAAATTGAAACGCAACGGGAAAAGTTGGACAGCGAAAAGCGTGAACTGAGCGAAAAAGAAGAAGAACTTTCCATGCGCGAAACATCCCTTAGCGAACGCGAAAACACCCTTTCCGCAAGGGAAACCGCTATTTTAGAAAAGGAAAACGCGCTCAACGAAAAGGAAGTTGAACTGACGAGAATTGTGCAAAGCGTTGAAAACAACGAATTTTTAAATGCAGAACGCGCAGAGCTTGAAAATCAACTCCAAATTTTGGAAGTAGAAAGAAACACCTTACGCACCGATAACGAAGCGTTAGAACAGGCAAAAGCAGCCTTGCGTGAAGAAAAAGCAAAGTTGCAGGAATTAAAAGACACCTTGCAGCAAGAACGCGACGAAGTAGATCGCGCAAGATACCAATTAACACAAGAAGAATACGCGATAGAAGAAAAACGCAGATCGTTACAAGACGAACAAACGGAAACTAGCGCGTCTTCGGAAAGCGTTCAGCTTAAATTTGCCGATTTACAAACCCGCGAAGACGAACTGCTGAAAAACAGCAAGAAATTGCAAGACGAACAACTCCTTTTGCAACAGCAACAAAAAGAATTGAGCGCAAGACAAAACTTCTATACGCAGCAACAGCTCGAATTTGTAACGAGAAAAAACGCTTTGACTGCGCAAATATTTGATTTCGAAGAAAAACTTACCGCGTATAACCAACAAGTAAAAGTTTACAACGAAAATTTAGAAGCGTTGGAAAACGCGCGCACCGCTCTACAAAACGAAAAGCAAAACCACGAAGAAGAAAAACGCAATTTTGCAAAGCAAGTAAGCGATTTCAATGCAGAAAAGGAACTTTTCAACCAAGAACGTATCAACGCGCAACGCCAAGTAATGGACAGCGAAAGCGGCTTGCAAGCGCGTTTGGCTGAATTAAACGAAAGGGAAAAGAATTTGATCATACGCGAAAATACTTTCGCTGCACAAGCGCAGGCGCAGGCGCAAAAAAACGCGCCACCTTCCCCTGCTTCCAACGCAAATACGCCCCCTTTCAACCCGACTTACGGATACGCGCCTTTGCATGAACGGGCACAAAACGAAGGGATTCGATTGCAAACGGCAGGCGGCATCCATCCCCCTTACGGTTACGCGCCCACAAATTATGCGCAACCTACTGCCGAATCTTCGACAACACCCCCGCCGACAACCCGCAACGCCTTTTATAACGCGGGATTGACGTTTTTTAAAACGGCATTTATCATACTTTGTATCGTAGTGTTTGAATCCTTGGCGGTATTCTTGTTAAAAGATAAATTAACACAAAACGCTGTTTATTTCGCCTGCGTATTTGCAGGAATTGCCTTTATTCTCTTTGTGACCGCGGCAATTCTCTACGCAATCAGATATAAACCTAACGTAAAACGGAAAAAGCACCCCTCCTACATTTCATCGGCAATGATTGCATTTGTGATCGCTACGATCGTCGTGCTGATGATCGCCGTGTATTGTAAAGCGGACATTCTTTCCAACTCGTCCGATCTACTCTCGTTCGTAGTCGTGCCCGTATGTTATCTGATCAACGTAATCCTTTTCGCGGCTCTGTATTACATGTTCTCGACGAAGGAAACTAAGAATAACTAAATAGATATAATGATAAACCGCTCTGCGCCTTAAAAACACAGAGCGGTTTTATGTTTTCACGTGAAACAGAATGTCTTTTGCGATGAAAATAATGAACTATTGACAAAAATGGTTGACTATCCCTCATATATTTGCTATAATAGCAGAGTAATTTGAATGCGGAAACGTAGTTTAAACGGTTAGAGCGAACATTAGGTCGGAGTTCGCGCGAGCCCCGCGAAGCCTTGATGCGGAGCATCAAAACGCTCTCGTGTCCACCACAGTTGAATATTTGGAGGCGTAGCTCAGTTGGTTAG
>JAZSJN010000197.1:0-14629 GCA_045534315.1 Candidatus Scatosoma sp. | reverse complement strand
GGGAAAAAGACACGGAAAAGCCGTGATGCGCAACCGTATCAAACGGTTACTGCGCGAAGCGTTCCGTTCCGTCCAAAAAAACATGAAAGGGACGTATCATATACTTTTGATTCCCAAAGTGGAAAAGGAATATTCTTTTCAGACCTTTGAACGGCATTTGCAATGTATGATAAAAAAAGAGAATTTGTAAAAATCAATGCAATTTTTCTGTTTTTTGAAAATCTAGGCTGGTTGTATCAGCATATTTTTTCAAAACCGGGGAAATTTATTTGTATGCGATTGATCCGATTTTATCAAAAATATATCTCGCAAAAAACCTGCCGTTACTCCCCTACCTGTTCGGAATATACCATGCGTTGTATCAATAATCACGGTGCTTTGTTGGGGATTTTATTGGGGGCATGGCGGATTTTGCGTTGCAATCCCTTTTCTAAGGGGGGATACGATCCTGCGCCCGAACGGTATTTTGCGTTTCGGTGGCTGTTATAAAAAGGGCGACAACCCTCAACGCGCAGGAAACACAAAAAAGGCGTAGACGTTTGTTCGTAAAAAAATAGAAAGGTAAAGTATGGAAGTAATGAATTTGTTAGCGGGCGTGGGCATGCCGATTTATTCGCAATTGCACAGCGTTTCGCTCAATTGGATCGGGAAAATTATTTTGTGGCTCACGACCGTATGCGGTTCGGTCGGCGTGGGTATTATTTTGTTTTCCCTGCTTTTGAAATTGGTCACGATGCCGTTCGACGTATTCCAGCGTATCAACATGCGCAAGCAGAACATCAAGATGAAAGAAAATCAAGATCGTATGGAAAAACTGCAAAAGCAGTACGCGAACGACAAGGATAAATATAACCAAAAAGTTATGGAAATGTACCGTGAAAGCGGTATTTCGATGATGTCGTCCTGTTTGCCGATGATTTTGTCCTTGGTGATCTTTATCGTAGCGATCAACGCGTTCAATGCGTTCTCGTCCTATTCCAACGTAGAAAATTATAATACGATGGTACGCGCGTACAACGAAAGTATGTTGGAAGATTGCGCGGAATTAGACGAAAAGAATTTGACGTGGACGGTCCAGGAAAGCACGACGACGAACCAAGAAACGGGCGAATCGACCGTGACCGGTATGACGGTTACCTATACCGTTTCCGACGATAGCAAATATATCTATTATACGGTATCGCAGGTTGTAGAACCGACGGTTGACGAAGAAACGGGCGAAAAGAGCTACATCTTCGATCAAAACGTGTTCGAGGAAAACAAAGCGGATATTTTAAAATACGTTGAAGAAAGCGACAAGAAAAACTATTTCTTGAACTGGGATAAGATTTCTACTTCTGTCGAATACGGCGACACGATTGCGGGCATTAAAGAAAAAATTGCGGCGGACGCGACCACGGCGGGCACGACGTTGACGGAAGAAGAACTGATGCAAAAGACGCAGCAGGCGGCAATTGCGCAGATTTTTATTGAGCCCGCGCAAGACGACGTTGTAGTCGTATACAACGAGAAAGTGAAAAAGGAAACGCAGTTCTTCTGGATTAAAAACGTATGGGCTGTGGACGCAAGCTATAAACATCCTGTATTGGCTTACGGCGATTTCAGCCAGGAAATTATTACGAGAAAATCCTGTTCGTGTAAGGAAGGGGATAAAACGATTTTGACCATCTCCGCCTACACTGAAGACGGCTATAACAACGTAACAGGCAAACTCGGCGCACAAAAGAGCGAGCCGAACGGTTACTTTATCCTGATCGTTCTTTCAATCGCTACCATTTTGTTGCAGCAGTTTGTTTCGATGCGCGCGCAAAAGGAACAGAATAAATATTCGTCCGTAGATGGACAGAGCGGCGGTCAGCAAAAAATGATGATGATCGTTATGACGGGTATGTTTGCTATTTTCTCGTTTATGTACAGCTCCGCGTTCTCGATCTACATGGTTGTTAGCAACCTGTTCGCGCTCTTCTCTATGCTTGTAATCAACAAGTTGGTGGATATGTCGGTGGAAAGAAAGGCGGCGAAAGCTGCGGGTACGGGCAAGGGCAATAAGGTGTTGTCTGGCAGAGCGGCTGCGATTAACAGAAATAAAAACGACGCAGCGGAAAACAAAAAAGAGAATAAAAAGAAATAAAAAGAAATAAAAGCAATTTGTAGTCCCGACGACGAGTACGCGCGGGACGGGGAGCAATATAATGATTTATACGGAATTTACGGGCAAGACGGTAGACGACGCCGTTGAAAAAGGGCTGAGTGAGCTCGGGCTTACGAGAGAGAATGCGGATATTCGTGTTTTGGAAGAAGGGAAGAAAAAGCTGTTTGGCGCGATAAAAGCGCGCGTTGAAATTGCGGCAAAAGCGGACGTTGATAACGTGGCTTGCGCTGAAGAAAAAGAAGAAACGGCGGCACCCGTTATCGAAGCAGCACCCGAAAACGCAACGGATGGCGAAAGAACGGTGGTGTTTTTGGAAGGGTTGTTTAAACTCTTGAAAATTACCGCTTGTACGGAGCTTGTTTCTGAAGCTGAGAAAGTTGAAATCAACGTGAAGGCGGCGAACACGACGGCGATTATCGGTAAACACGGCGTAATGCTCGACGCGATCCAAACGTTGGCGGGTGCGGTTGCAAATACGGGCAGAGACGATTATAAGCGCGTAGTGGTCGATTGTGAAAACTACCGCGAAAACCGTGAAGCAACATTGAATAAGTTGGCGGAAAATCTTGCGGCAAAGGCAATCCGCTTGGGTAAGAAAATCCAGCTTGAACCTATGAATCCGTATGAAAGAAGAATTATTCATGCGGCGTTATCCGAAAAGGAAGACGTGAAAACGGAGAGCGAAGGAAAAGAACCGAACCGCTATATCGTGATCGTTCCCAACAACTTAGAAGATCCCGACGCGCCTGCGATCCCCGCGAGAACGGAAAGAGATCGTCACGGCAGAGGCGGTTATGGCAACCGTGGTGGCAGAGGTCGTGACCGCGACCGTGGTTTCGGCGGCAGAAACGACCGCAGAGGCGGCAAAGGCGGCTTTGGTAAGAAACCGTTCAACCGCGATAGGAAACCGTCGGGTAGCGGTACTACGGGCGGCACAAGCCTGAAATCCTCGGGCGATTTCTTTGGTATTTTCCTTGGAAACAGCGGCAACACCGAAGACAAAGAATAATAAAAAATGTATAAAAAAGGACGGAGCGTTTGCTCCGTCTTTTATCGTATAGAAAACAGCATTGCAGCTTGATGGCGAACCGTTATTTTCGTTATAAAAACAGCGGGACGCCGCGTTTGCGCAGGCGTAAAACGATATAATAAAGTGGCGTGCCAAGCGCGTATACCCAAATACATTCGGTAATGCCGATGCTCAGCGCGTTCATAAAATATGCCGTGACCACGGACGAATAGTTGCCCGTTTCCCCGAAAATAATCACGATAATCACGGGAATCATAAAGGCGTTGAATAAAACGGGAAAAAGTCCGCCCAACGCGATACGTATGGGGTGCTTTTTGAAAATCCTGCCTATTAAATAGGTCAAAAATGCCGCAAAAAGAGTGGTGAGAGAACCGATCACTACGTCAAAAACGCTGTATGCGGAAATCAGATTGGACAGCGCGCAGCCGACAAACAGCGCGATAATGGAGTCCGCGTAAAAGAGCGGTAAAATACAAAGCGCCTCCGCGGGTCGGATTTGTAACGGTCCGAAAGCAAAGGGCGCAAATACGTATGTCAGTACCACGTACAGGGCAGAAATTACCCCCGCACGGCAAAGACGTTTTGTCGAAAAAAAGTTCTTCATTTGATTGTACCTCGGTTTTTTTATCTGGAAGTGTTTTCCGAAAACCTTCCCTTTCGTGCGTTATTATAGCACGCAGTCTATGGCGCTGTCAAGCGTTTTTTGCAAAAATTCAGTATTGCATAGCGTAATTCGCATTGTAATTCGCTCCCCTTTTGCGGCTGTTTTTTGCACAACAGCGCTCCCAAAGAAGAGTGGAAACTGCATTGGAAATAATCTCGGACATCGAATAGACGAGATTTAGGCGTGTGGTGTTCAAAAGCCCGTAATTGCTCACCGATTTTTCTGCAACGACTGCCATAATCGATACGTCCCCCACCTCGCCTAGGTTTTTGTTTGCACCCGCGCCGGGTCGCAAGGGTGAATCACTCAGTTTGATCAGCCCAATGTCCCCTTTATCCCCCACGGCCGCATCAATGGCAAGGATTTGGCTGCCGCGATGGGTTTCGCGTAAAAAGGCGCGAAGCGTGCGAATTTCTTTGGCGGTAACGGGCGCGGATAACGTGCCGTAAAGGAACGCGTTTAAACCCTGCGTTTTATATTGCAGCATTGAGCCCGTGATTGGACCAAGGCTGTCGCCGATGGCAAGATCGCTCCCCACGCAAACGACGACGGGCGGCGGGAGAACGGGTGGATCGTGCGGCGTATTTTCCGATTCGGTTTCTGATAAAGGTTGCTTTGAACGCGTACCGTCCCCCCGCTTTTTATTTTTTTTGCGCTGGTAAGATTCGTTTAAAAGACGGTCTAATGCCATTGCCGCACCGTCCGCAGCAAGCTTGTTATAAACGTGAAAAGCGTATTCCATAGAGCGCTCCTTTTTTGGTTTTGGCGCGCTAAGCGCACGTATACGAAATGAGTATTGCCGAAGAATACCCGTATTAAACCTGCCAAAAATCTTTTGCGTGTGTTTTGTGTGAAAAATTGGCGTTATTATTAATTTTTTTTGTTTGGGGCTTGAAAAGCTGCGAAATTTATGGTATAATGTGCGAGAAAAAAAGGAAGAATACGTACGCGGCGTGTTGCGCGTCGCGAAGGAGAAATAGATGTTTTTACGAAATCTTTGCGCCGTACAATGGACGAACTATCTTGTGGATGTCGTTTTGGTTTTAGTGCTGTTAGGATATGTAATCTATTGCGCAAAACGAGGGTTTATCGATTGTTTTTTGGGCTTTTTTTCGACGATAATTGCGCTTTTAGCCGCCATTTTCTTGGCAAAAGCAGTCGTTGATTTGACAGGCGGGTTGTTTGGGTTGAGAAAGGTGCTAGATAAAACTTTTACAGATGCGTTTATGAAAGTGAAGGGTTTTGATTCTCAGCTGGTCGGTGAAGGCACGGGTGAGGCACTGAAAACAAAAAACGTGCCGGCGATTTTGGTGCAGCTCGTCTTGAAAATGACAAAGAGCGCGCAAGAGGGTACGGTTTTGGCGGTTGCTCTCGGCGACGTTACTTCGGTTTTGGCGACGACTATTATCGGCGGCGCCGCGATCTTTATTGCAGTAAAATTATTGTTGTGCTTAGCAAAAGGGATATTGGGAAAAATTGCGGACAAATTAAAGATTGTCGGCATGGCAAATACCATTCTGGGCGCGGTTGTCGGGGTGTTTGGATTTACGCTGCTAGTTAGTTTTATATTATCTATTTTGGCGGTGATCCCCGTGCAGGCTATCAATGATATGTTAAATAACAGTATTTTCGTCGGATTTATTTATAAGCATAACCCCATTATTTGGCTGATCGGATTGCTCTTTTGACCTTTTGGCAATGTATGAAAACAATAAAAAGCTCGAAAAAATTCGGGCTTTTTTTGCGCTCTTTTTTCGCGTTTTTTGGGCGTCTATTTTTTATTGTAAAAACCAAAGAAACCCGCCTAAGCGCAAAGATATACATTTATTCTATCGTGCATAAAGTGGATAACTTTTTGAAAAAACATAAAAAGAACGAATGTTTGTGGATAAAACGGTTAATTTTTTCATATTTTTCGACGATTCTGTGTAAATCTTATCCACAATTGTCTTTTTCTTGCGCACTTATCCACTAAAGAAACGTCAAAAAATGCATAAAAAATAGGTAGGTGGACAAAGTTATCCACAAGAAAAAGCTGGGAAAATAAAGTAGTTTCGCCATTTTTACCAAAAAAAGGAAAGGTTTTTTTCTTAAAAAACACAATAGTTATCCACAAAAAGCAATTTTGCAATGTGGACAACCCTATATTATCCACTTTTAGGGTGGATAACCCCCGTTTTTTATATACGGTATGAATTTATAATCGTATTTTTCGACGTCGTCCGACAAAAATCTTTTTTTCGCGCAAAGGCAAATACAAAGAAGAAAAAGTGGGAATGTGGATAACTTTTGCTGTGTGGATATTCTTTTTACGCACGGAAAATAGGCGCGGAATACGTCGTGAAAAAAATAGGCGCGTTTAGCGGACATTTTGAAAGGAAACGTTGACGGCAAGGACGGTATTGGAAAGTAAGCTGTCTTGAAAATGGTGCAGGTCTCGCTTTTCGTATTTGATGAGAAGTTCCCGCACGCCGAAGAGATCACAACCGACCGCTTTCGTTTTTTCAAACAGCGTGTTGATCTCCCCCGCCAACTTTTTTTGTGCGGCGGTGAAAACGCCGCCGGGAACGTCGCCGCCGTCGCTTAGCTCGTCCAGGGGCAATGCGGCAGAGTTATCTAACAGTCCCGCGGTGAGCGAAAGTTCGATTTGGAAGTTTGCGCTGCCGTCTTTCCCCACCTTTAACTTACGTTTAGGGGTGTTTTGTTTGACAGAAAGGGTGCAGACGTTGTCCTTGTGCTCGACTGAATAGGCAGCGAGCCGCAGTTCGTTTTTTACGGCGTTGTAGGCAAATGTTTCTTCGGCGGTCAGCGTGCCCACCCGCTTGCCCGCCACAAACAACGCCGTTTCCCGTGCGCTGAATACGGGTTTATCGTTATTTTGCCCCCCTGGCGAGCCATTTTGAGAACTGTTTTGCGAACTGTTTTGCGTGTTACTGCTCTGCGCGCTGCCGCTTTCTCCGTTTTGGCTATTTTGCTCGGAATTTTGGCTTTCGTTTGAACCCGTCCCCCCGCTGTTGCCGATTTTTTCCTGTTGGGGCTCGGTTTTTAAGACGGGCAAAAATCCGCTCTTGCTCTCGCTGAAATACATAGCGGAAAATTCGCGCAGGGTTGCGGGCAGAACGGTGCCCACCCGTTGTGCGTGCGAAGAAAGAACCTTGGTCATGGCGACGGAGCTGGACGGATCGACGAGCGCGGCGGTGTTAAGCAGGTCTTTGGCGAGTCCGTCGCAGGTAGCCACCAGACACCCATCCGAAAGATATTCGTCCAAAAGGAAATAATCCAGGGCGTCAAAGACGTTGTTTTCGACCGTTTTGCTCCCCAAAATAATCAGTTTACAAAACACAAGCTTGGGATACCAGCCCGTCTTGGCGTTGATCTGTTCAAAGGCTTCGGCGACGGTTTTTCCGCGGCTGACGAGTTGGACTGCCTGCGACGCGTTGCCCTGTTTGGAAGATTGTGGCACGGCGATCTGCGAAGTTAAAATAAATTCGTTCTCTTCTCGATCGACGCCGACGGACATGACGATAGCCGTTTTTTGTACGTCGGTCAAACCGAAGTCGTTGGAAAAAAACAAAAACGCAAGGACGGCGACGATCAAAATATAATAGCGCACGGTGTTGCGCGTGTGTACGTTATGCATGCACGTTCTCCTTTTTGGATTGTTTTGCGGTGGCGCGTGTAGAGTTTGGGCTGGGCGGTAAGAAGTTCGGCTTTCCGTTTTTTGGTAAAAACAACAAAAGCAGGGGGAGCATGTCTGCAATCAGCCAAAAAACGGGGGCAAGACGACCTGAAAAAGCGGCATAAAAACTGTTGTAAAAGCGGTTGCAAAAGAGCGCGAATAAAAACAGGGCGACGTTGATTAGGGCAGAGATCCACGTGCGGCGGCGGACGTTGAAAACTTTTGCTACGCAACCCGTTGCGTAGTGTACGGGCAGACAGGTGTAACAGAAGAGTACGATCGTGAGAAGATACACAAGGATTAGGTCAATACGACCGATGACTTCAAGCGCGGGAAAATATTGCGCGATTTTTGCAAAAGCGTAATGTTCGCGCGAGGCAAGTGCGCTGAATATCGCGTAAAACACGGCGAGCAGGAGCAAGGTAAAAAATGATCCGACGGCGTAGCCGAGAAAAATGGATTTTCCGCCCTTGGCATTGTCAGTGGCATTTGTTTTTTCTTGTGCTTGAAAACGGCAGTTTGCGATCAGGGGTAAAAGAAGGGCTACGTCGGAAAAGTGGGGGGACGTTACGCGAATACCCAATAAAACACGTGAAAAATCCGTGCCGAAAAAGGGAAGTAAATGAGAGAAATCCGTTTCCGTAAGCGACATGATAATCAGCGCGAGAAAGGGGAGCAAAAACAAGAACAGGCATAAATCGGCGATGCGCCCGATCGATTTTATACCCTTGGCGGCAAAAAAAGACGAAAACAGGAAAAAAGCCGCAAAATAAAAGGTCGTAGGCGCGGTGTCGAAAAAAGCGGCGTAAACGAATTTTTCTAGATCCAAAATGGGGAGCAACGCGGCGAATAGGTAATATGCCGCAAACAACACGTAAACGATAACCGACCACTTGCCTAAGGCTGCGTGGACACGTTCGGCAAGTGTCTTTTCGCTGCGCGTGGCGGCGAACAGCACCGCGAGCAATACTAGCGTTTCGATTAAAAAGCGAAGCAGGGCGGGGAGCAGTATATCCCCTTTGGCATAGTCTGCCAAAAGGGAAGGAACTTCCAAAAATTTGCCAAGCGGCAGCAAAAAAGCGGCGGCAAACGTCACTTGGCGGGGCAAGACCGTTTGGTTTTTATTGGGGGCGCTGGGATAGACGGTGGTTTTTTGTGCTTGCAAAACGGTGATTCTCCTTTGGGTTATATTTTGATGCTTTTTTGGGTTGGTTGCGATACGTCCCCCTGCATTTTATTGCGTATCCGCGTTTGGCGGGCGAAAACGAGTTTTGTTTTTCACGTGAAACAAGCGCGGGCGATCGGTGAGTGTGAACAAGTCGTATTTGATGACCGTATCACGTAAATCGTGGGAGATCAGCGGAGAAAAGGGCGCGAGAATGGGCGCGCCGAATGCGTCTGCTGATACCAGATAGCAGAGTAAAAACGCCGAAAACAGTACGATACCGAGCGGGCCGATGCTGCCTGCAACGAGCAGGAACAGCCAACGGAGCAAACTGCCCGTTTCCACAAAATTGGGTACGGTGTAAAGACAGATACCCGAAAAAGCGACGATAATGATGGCGGGCGTGGATAAAAAGCCGGCGGATACCGCCGTTTCGCCAAGGACCAACGCGCCGACGACGGACAAGGACATGCCCACGTATTTTGGCATGCGGATACTTGCTTCTTTTAAAATTTCCAAAAGGAGTAAAACGACGAACATTTCAAGGCTGGGCGATAAGGGGAGTTCGCGTACGCTGCTGGCAATGGTCAAGGTTAAACCTAAGGGAAGAAGCTGAATTTTGTACAACTGCGCCGCGACGTAAAAACCGGGGAGAAGTATCGCGATAAACAGGGCGATACAGCGCAAAAACCGAAAGGACGTAGCGGCAAAAGGCGAGATAAAATAATCTTCGCTACTCTGCAAATCTTCCGTCAGGACGTAGGGCATGGTAAGCGCAATGGGAGATCCGTCCACGATCACGCCCACTCTGCCTTCGCAAAGCTTTGCCGTGAACACGTCGGGCTTTTCCGTCGTGCCAACGGTACGAAATAGCGAATGCTTTCGCGGCGAGAGCATGGCGGCGATATACGAAGAGTCGGGAACGTTGTCGATCTGCATGCCGTCAAGTTGTTTTTTGACGGAATTTTTCACGCTTTCGTCTGCGATACCGTGCAGATAGCAAAGGGTAACAGCGGTGTCCGAACGCTTACCCACGCGTACCGTTTCAAAGCGCAAATCGGGCGTTTTTAAGCGTTTTCTAACAAGCGACATGTTTGTTTTGACGTCTTCGATAAACCCTTCGCGCGGGCCTTTGACCGCGACGTCGGTGGGAGGTTCAATGACGGCGCGGTTCGGTAAAAGCTTTGCCCCCACGATAAAGCCCTGCGCCACACCGTCCACGAGAAGCAAACTGTTACCGTCCAAAATTTCCTTTTCCGCCTTTATAAAATCTTCGGCGGTTTTCAGTTCGGGAAACAGCAAAGAGTTTTCTAAAAAGTCTTTTGGCTCATTCCTGGGCGTACTTTGGTTGTTTTTTTCGTTTTCATCGCAACCCGTCCCCCCGCATTTTGCATTTTTCGGCATAGAAAGTCGGGAGAGTGGGCGGGCGATAAGGTCCCCCAAAAGCTGCTTGTTTACCACACCGTCGGCGTATACGATCGCGCAGGCGGTTTGATCTGCCATTGTAAAAGAATAGGTTAAAATATCTTCGGACGGCAGGCGTTTTTTGATTTCGTCTAAATTTTGTTGTAGAGAGTTGGTCAACGTATTCACGCAAATAGATTGTGTGTTGGCGGGGAAAAATATGCGAAAGGGGCTTGCGGTATTGACTTTTTGCGTGAAAAATGCTATACTGAAAGAAAAAAAGGGGAGCGCGTAGCGGTGGACGGCAAAGAATTTGTTTTGGGCGAACACGAAGTATTAGAAGATATGCTGATTGACGGGCTGAAAATCGTGCAGGACACCGGTCTGTACCGTTTTACGTCCGATTCGGTGCTGTTATCCCGCTTTGCAAGGTGGAAGAAAGGGGACGTGGTAGCGGATTTTTGCGCAGGCAGCGGGATTGTCGGGTTTCATTTTTACGCGCTGAACAAGGAAAAAGCCCCCGATATGCCCGTAACGCTGTTTGAAATGCAGGACGCGTTGTGCGCTTTGGCGGAAAAAACGGCGGCGTATAACGGTTTTGATAATTTTGCCGTCGTCAAGGGGAAATTGCAAGATTTGGACAAAGGGTATCACGAGAAATTTTCGCTGATTTTATGCAATCCCCCGTACGAGCGGGCGGGGATGGGTTTTGATAACGACGAGTATGAAAAAGCCGTTTGCCGCAAAGAAATTACCTTGACGTTGAAAGAAATTGCCCGTGCGGCAAACTTTGCTTTGAAATTTGGCGGTAGGATCTGTATGTTACACCGCGCCGACCGCTTAGCGGAAGTTTGTTATACGCTCCATGAAGAGCATATTGAAGTGAAAAAAATTCAATTTGTAGGGGGACGTGTCGCGGCGAAACCCTATTTGGTGATAGTAGAAGGCGTCAAGGGTGGCAAGCCTTCGTGTGAGATTTTAGAAACGTTAATGAACAAGTAAGGAGAAAGTATGGTCAGTTTTGTTGCGACGCCGATCGGCAATTTAAAGGATATTACGTTGCGGGCTTTGGAAACGTTAAAGGAAGCGGACGTAATCTTTTGTGAAGATACGCGGCATACGATTAAGCTTTTAAACGCCTACGAGATTAAAAAACCGTTGCAATCGTGCCATAAATTTAACGAAACGGAAGCGGCGGAAAAAATTTTGGCTGCGTCTAGACGGGGAGAAAAGGTGGCGGTAGTGTCCGACGCAGGTACGCCCGTCGTATCCGATCCCGGCAATATTGTTTGCAAATATCTGCGTGAAAACGGCGAACCATACACGCTTATCCCCGGCGCGTGCGCGTTTGTTGCGGCGTTCGTTTTATCGGCGTTACCCGCGGGACGGTTCGCGTTTATCGGGTTTTTGCCCGAAAAACAGGGTGAGAAAAAAGTTTTGCTTGAAAAGTATAAAGACAGCGATTTGACGCTTGCGTTTCACTCCGCGCCACAGGACGTGGACAAAGATATTAAGGCAATGTACGAAGTGTTCGGCGATCGTCCTGCATGCGCCGTGCGCGAGATCAGCAAAATCCACGAAGAGGCGAAAAATTTCACGCTTGCCGAAGGTTTGGCAGGGGAAAAGCGGGGAGAGTACGTCTTGATTGTCGGCGGCGCGGAAGAAAAAGAAAGTCCCCTTTGCGCGCTGAGCGAACGGGAACATATTCAGCATTATATGGCGGCGGGGTTGGACAAAAAGGAAGCGTTAAAGCGGGCGGCAAAAGACCGCGGTGTGTCCAAATCCGAACTTTATCCGTTCTCGATCGATCTTTAAGGCGATTATAATATTCAAAAACGGGTTATACTATATATAAAGTAAAGAAAAAACGCGCGCGGGTTGTGAAAAGCTCGGCGCAAAGGAAAAAAGAAAATGTTTTTAGAGTATTATATCATTTCGCTGGCGTGCATGGTGCTTTGCGCGGTGATCAGTGGCGCGGCGAGTGCAAAATTGCACCGCGCGTATAATAAATATAACGGGTATTTTACCCGTTCGCGCATGACGGGGCGGGATACGGCGGTGAAACTGCTCCGCGCAAGCGCTATTCACAATATCGAAGTGGGCAGAGTGCACGGTGCATTGACCGATCATTACCATCCAAAAAAGCGGGTGATTAACCTGTCCGAAGGGGTGTATGGGAACGACAGTATCGCGGCGGTTGCCGTCGCGGCGCACGAAGTCGGGCACGCCGTACAAAAAAAGAAAGGGTATATTCCCTACAAAATCCGCAACGGCTTGGTTTTCGTTACGAATATCGGGAGTAGATTGGCTCTGCCCTTGGTTTTGGTGGGCTTGATCTTGGACGTGTTCGTGGCGAGTACGCAAAACTCGGACGTCGGGTTTTATCTGGCGATGGCGGGCGTGGCGTTGTACGGGCTTTCGACGGTATTTTTGCTGGTTACTCTGCCCGTGGAATTTGACGCTAGCCGCAGAGCGAAAAAGATGCTCGTTGCCGAAGGGATTTTATCGGAAGAAGAGTTGCCTGCGGCTGAGAAAATGTTGTCTGCGGCGGCAATGACCTACGTAGCGTCGCTGTTGACTTCGTTGATTTATTTTCTTAGATTTGCGTTGTGGGTTATGATGCTGTTTGGGAATAGAAGAAGAGATTAAAAATGACAAAAGCCCCCGTGGATTAGATACGTCCACGGGGGTTTTGTTATATTTACGGTATTTTAGACTTTGTTTTTCTTGATAGCATGGCGTATAATACCAACCGTCAAAAAAACGATCGCCAAGAGTAATATCGATAAAAAAATGATATAATGCACGTTCTTTTCGATCATATCGTTTGCCACGGTCCAAACGGAAAAATCGGCGTTGAAGGGGTTGGATTGTTCTAATTCTAATTGCCAATAGGGGTTTTTCGTTTTGATAAAACGCGGAACGACGTATAAAACGATTTCCAGCAAAGAGAAGATAATTCCCGTTTTGATAAAGCGGTTCGTCTTTAAAAACCGCACGCATAAGAACAAATTTAAAATCAGATACACGCACAAAACGATAGGCAAACCTAAACGGAAATACCAATGACGGGTAGCATAGTCGTTTGCTACCGAATATATGTCGCATACGATTAAAAGGATATTTAACGCAACGAAATACACGCCGAAAGAAACGAAATCAACGTATTTCCTAATCTTAGAAAATATTCTGTACTTGCAAAGGTAAATAGGCGTAAAGATAACGAGTAATCCAAAAAAGACGGACGTTACCGCAACGAAAAACCAGCTAATATCACCCGCGTACAACGCGCAAGTCAGCAATAGGATACACAAAGCCAAATATTGCGAGAGCGGGATCAGTAAAAGGAGGTTTTTTCTAATGTAATAAGGAAAATGCGTAAAAGATGCCGCAAGTAACAGCGCAGTCGTTACAATCCAAAACCAGTCCAGCCGTTTATAAATGGCGAGATTGCAGATAAAACATACAAGCAACGTAATCGCATAAGCAATCGCAAAAAATAAACGCCAGGTAAGGGTAAACGCGCGCCACCGTCTTGCCTGTTTCTTTTCCGTCCGCGTGTCGTCGTCAATGCTTGCGGTAATTAGTTCGTGCTCCGTTACGCCTAAAAGCTGCGCGAGTTTTGGCAGCAGCGAAATATCCGGACGGGCAACGTCCTTTTCCCATTTACTCACCGCCGATTCGCTGACGAACAATTGCTCGGCAAGGGCGCGTTGGGTTAAGTTGTTGGCTTTTCTGTTTTCCGCTAAAAAAGAGCCGAAAGTTTGTTGCATAAAAACTCCTAAATGATTTCGTTGGATATATCATAGCAAAAAGGGTGAAAAAAGGCAAGAGATTTTTGAAAAAACCTTTGTGGAAACTTGTTCAAGTGGGGGACGTGTCTTGATGAAACGATTTTCACGTAATAAAAAATCCCGACGGATTTTTCCGTCGGGATAATTTTTCGGTGATGCTAAGCTCCTTACGATTAAAGTTCTGCGAAGTATTTAATCGTTCTAACCATCTGGCTGGTGTAGGAGTTTTCGTTGTCGTACCAGGAAACAACTTTAACAAGCGTCGTGCCGTCGCCCATAGGCATGCACTTCGTCTGCGTAGCGTCGAACAACGAACCATAGGTAATACCGATGATGTCGGAAGAAACGAGTTCTTCTTCGGTATAACCGAAGGATGCGGAAGCAGCGTCTGCCATTGCCTTGTTTACCGTAGCTGCGTCAACTTCGCCTTCGCAGATAGCAACGAGCTGGGTAAGCGAACCGGTAGGAACGGGAACGCGTTGTGCGCAACCGTCAAGTACGCCGTTGAGTTCGGGGATAACCAAACCGATAGCCTTTGCAGCACCCGTGGAGTTGGGAACGATGTTCGCAGCAGCAGCACGTGCACGACGAAGGTCGCCTTTACGATGAGGACCGTCAAGAACCATCTGGTCGCCGGTGTATGCGTGGATCGTGGTCATGTAACCCTTCTTGATCTTTGCAAGTTTGTTAAGGGTGTTTGCCATGGGAGCAAGGCAGTTGGTCGTACAGGACGCAGCGGAG
>JAZSJN010000077.1:0-5975 GCA_045534315.1 Candidatus Scatosoma sp. | reverse complement strand
ATGGTGATTCTGTAGAGAGTGTTGTTATGCACTATGAACACGGCACGACAATATGTGTTTCCTCACAAGTCGGTTGCCGTATGGGCTGCAAATTTTGCGCGTCTACCTTGGGTGGGCTGATCCGCAATTTGACTGCGGGCGAGATTTTATCGCAGATTTTGCTGGTCAACGCTCTGCATAGGGGCGAAGTGGCAGGGCAGGGCAAAGAAGCCCGCGCCGTTACCAACGTCGTGCTGATGGGCAGCGGAGAGCCTTTGGATAACTACGACGAAGTGTTGCGGTTTTTGCGAAACGTTACGGCGGACGGGGGGCTGTGTATCAGCGCGCGGAATATTTCCCTTTCCACCTGCGGAATCGTGCCGAAAATGTACCGCCTTGCAGACGAAGGAATACCGCTCAATCTCACCGTTTCTTTGCACGCAACGGACGATGAAACGCGCGCAAGGACCATGCCCGTTGCAAAAGCGTATAAAATTAGCGAGATTTTGAAAGCATGCGAATATTATTTTAAGAAAACGGGCAGACGGTATTATTTTGAATACACGCTGATCGACGGGGAAAACTGCGACGAAACGCATGCAAAAGCTCTGATCGATTTACTCAAAGGCAAACCATGCCACGTCAATCTGATCCGCTTAAACGAAGTAAAAGAACGGGATTTAAAGGCGTTAAACGACAAGGACGCGTACCGTTTTTTGGGTATGTTAGAAAAGGGCGGGCTGTCGGCGACGTTGCGCCGTCAAATCGGCGTGGATATTGGGGGAGCTTGCGGACAGCTTCGCGCGAAATACGTGGAAAATAAAGGAGAAAACATATGAAAAACGTAAAAATTGCGCCGTCTATTTTGTCGGCAAATTTCGCAAAAATGGGCGAAGAAGTACAATCCTTGGAACAATGCGGCGCGGACGTTGTGCATTGTGACGTGATGGACGGCGTATTCGTCAACAATATCACGTTCGGTATCAAAATGGTGGAAGATATCCGAAAGGTTACGAATTTGCCGCTCGATTGTCATTTGATGATCGTGCATCCTGAAAAATACGTAGAACGCTTTGCCAAGGCGGGCGCGGATATTATTACCGTGCACTACGAAGCGTGTCAGGACAATTTGAAAGAAGTGTTGGAGCTGATCAAATCGACGGGGGTTAAATGCGGGGCGGTTATCAACCCCGATACGCCCGTGGACAAAATCCGCGACGTTATTTTGATGTGCGATATGGTGCTCGTCATGAGCGTATTCCCCGGATTTGGCGGGCAGAAATTTATTCCGTCGGCGCTAGATAAATTGCGTGAAATCCGCGCGATTATCGACGAGAGCGGCAAGGATATTGATTTGGAAATCGACGGCGGCGTAACGGCGGAAAACGTGGAAGAGATCAAGGCGGCGGGCGCGAACGTGATCGTCGCGGGGAGCGCGGTATTTAAGGCGGAAGACCGTGCGTCAATGATCGCAAAATTAAAAGCGTAAAGAAGAAACGGACTTTCCGAAAGGCGAAGTCCGTTTCTAATTTATCACAAAAGCAAAAAGCCGACTGCGATAAAGCAGTCGGCTTTTAAGCACGTTTAAATAAAAGCGAATTATTCAGCGTCCGCTTTTTTAAGGGTTCTGATGCATCTAGCACAAACGTAACCGTTCATTTCCTTGCCGTCTTCTACGTAAGAAATCTTTTGTACGTTTACCTTAAACGTTCTTCTCGTCTTACGGTTGGAGTGGCTGACGTTGTTTCCCGATGCTTGACCTTTACCGCAAATATTGCATACTCTCGACATATTAAAACCTCCGTTTGGGTATAAATTTTCCGTAGTTTATCGCGCAAAAAAACCTGCTTTTCTAAACAAGCATAAATAATATAGCATTTTTATTTGGAAAAAGCAATCAAAAATGAGCCAGAAAACGAAAAAAAACGAAAAAATTGAAAAATCTTAAAAAAGTACTTGCAAAATGAAGGCAAATAGTGTAAAATAAAAAAGAACTTGGAGAAAACTATATGTCACTTGTAACAAACAACGCTTACGGTAAAATATCTACGTCCGCCCTTGCAATCAGCAAGGTGGCTTCGCGTACGGCGATGGAATCCTACGGTATCGTAGGTATGGCAGATAAAAAATCGGTTATAATTCAAACTGTTTTCAGTAAGAATAAAGGCGGAAAAGGTATCAAAGTAACCTTCTCCGCAAATCGTATTATCGTAGACGCGTATGTCATTATCAAGTACGGCGTTTCCATTACGGCGATTGCAGAATCCTTAAAAGAAGCCATTAAATATAGGGTGGAAAACTTTACGGGGATGATCGTGGAAATGGTGAACGTCAACGTAATGGGTGTAAAATTGTAACGATCTCGCGCAGACGGGAGTTTCCCGCTTTGCGCTTTTTGCGTGTATGAATGTTTTCGACAAAAGAAACGATCTTCTAAAATGAAAGACTGCCGAAAATATCGTACAAAGTAACGGAACTCCTTCTATATACCAACTCGGACGCATCTTTGCTTTTATTCGTTTGCGCCGTCCGTTACGAGTTTCCCGCGTGCGCGCGGGTGTCAATAATGATTATAAGGAGCATGAAAAATGCATAAAACTATAAATAGTACCGAATTTCGGAAAATGATATTAGTCGGCGCGAAACAGCTCGAAATCAATCGCGCAAAGGTGGACGCGCTCAATGTGTTCCCTGTTCCCGACGGCGACACCGGTACGAATATGTCATTGACGATGCAATCTTGTGTAAAGGAAACGACTGCTTGTCAATCGAGCGCGTTTACGGAAGTTTGCGACAGCATTTCTAAAGGCGCGTTAAAGGGCGCAAGAGGGAATTCGGGGGTTATTTTATCCCAGATTTTGAAAGGTATTTGCTCGGTAGTCCGTAAAGCGGAGAAAGAAGTGGATATTAAGACCTTTGCAAAAGCGTTAGAAGCTGGTACGAAAGTAGCTTACGGCGCGGTTTCCGTGCCCAAAGAAGGTACGATTCTTACCGTAATCCGCATGATGAGCGAATATGCCGTAAAAACGGCGTCTAAGAAAAAAACGTTTGAAGAATTTTTTGAAGACGTTATTAGCGAAGGCGATAGAGCGCTGGCGCTCACGCCCGAACTTTTGCCCGTTTTGAAAAAAGCAGGCGTAGTGGATTCGGGTGGTGTTGGTTTGATGGTCATCATCAAAGGATTTTTGGCCGCGCTTACGGGCGAAGAAGTTGCAGAAAGTAACTATTCAGAAATTGACGAATCGTCCGAATCTGATTTTGGCGATAATTCCGCCGTTCTGTCCATGGATATTGGGGATATTCAGTACGCGTACTGTACCGAATTCTTCATTATTAATTTAAAAAAGAGCACGACGCTTGCCATGATCGATCGTCTGCGCGAAAAATTGATGGGAATCGGCGACAGCGTAATTTGTATCGGGGATTTGGAACTCGTCAAAGTGCACGTACACACCAATCAACCGGGCAAAGCACTTAGTTATGCGCTCGAACTTGGCGAATTGGAACGTCCGAAGATTGAAAACATGTTAGAGCAGAATCGTCAGATGAAAGCCAAGCTGGAAGCGGAAAAGAAAGAAATGGGTATGCTTGCGATTTGTACGGGCGCAGGGCTTTCCGAAATCTTCAAGGATTTGTCGGTGGATCGTATTATCGAAGGCGGTCAAACGATGAACCCTTCCGCAAGCGATATTGCAAGCGCGGCGCAGAAGATCAATGCGGAACACGTTTTCGTATTCCTCAACAATAAAAACATTACGTTGGCGCCAGAACAGGCGAAAAACCTTGTAGAAAACAAGACTTTGCACGTAATTCCCACCAAAAACGTACCGCAGGGCTTTGCTGCTGCGTTGGAATTTAACCCCGAAGCGACTGCGGAAGAAAACAAAACGAACATGATCCACGCGCTCGATAACGTAAAGGTTGGACAGGTTACTTATGCGGTTCGTAACACGTCACTCAACGGGTTCTCGATTAAGGAAGGGGATATTATCGGCTTGGACGATAAGAAGATTTTGGCGAAATCCCAGTCGTTGGAAGAGACGGTGTTAAAGTTGATTGGCAGAATGAAAGAAGATTTCCATCAGGTTATTACGTTGTATTATGGCGAAGACGTGAAGGAAGAAGAAGCGGAAGCGCTGTGTGAACAGATTGCGGAAAAATGTCCCGACTGCGACGTGGATTTCCATAACGGCGGGCAGGCGGTTTACTACTACATTCTGTCGTTGGAATAATCAATAATATACAATAAAAAATGAATAATTATACAAATTGTGTGGTAGAATACGGGAGAGGCGGCGTCTTTCCCGTTTTTACGTTTAAAGGCTGAAAATAGGAAAGACAGATAAGGTAGAAGAAGGAAAAATGAAACTTTCGTTGTTGCGTTCCATCGGTGAAAAGCGCGAAAAAGATTTTAAAAAATTGGGGATTGAAGAAGCGGCTGATTTGGTGCGCTTTTATCCGCGCGCATATTTGGATTTGACCGAGCGTTCTTCTTTAAAAACGGCGTATCATAACGACGTGGTTTTGGTGGCGTGCGAAGTTGTGCGCGTGATGCCCGTCAATTACGGAAACCGCCGCAAAATGGTGAAGGCGTTTTGTTCGCAGGACGGCTTTCCGTTTACCGTAGTTTGGTTCAATCAGCCGTATATCGCCCAGAAATTAAAGGCGGGCGAGTATCTTTTTTACGGGCGAGTCAGCAACAAACTCGGTCAGGTTTCCTTGGTCAATCCCACCTTTGAGCCGTTGGATAAAAATTATCGGTTAAAGGGAATTATTCCCGTGTATTCGCTTAGGGGCGCGCTGTCGCAAAAGGTGGTGCGTTCTGCGGTAAAGGAAGCGTTGCAAAAAACCGATTTAGAGAGCGTGATCCCTTGGCAGATCTTGAAAAAATACGACGTGCCGCCCTTAGATCGTGCGTTTTACGAAATACACGATCCTTCGTCGCACAAATCGATTGCGGACGCGTCGGAGAGGATTGCCTTGGAAGAATACTTTACGCTGATTTCCGCGTTCAAGCTTATCAAAGGCGGAAAGGAAGAAGTCCGTTTGCATAATTATACAGTAACAGCGGCGCAGGTAAAGGAGTTTTCGCGGCGGTTTGGATTCGAATTTACGGACGGGCAAAAACGTGCGGTAAACGACGTTTTTGATAATTTGCGCGCGCCTACGCGCATGAATAGATTATTGCAAGGGGACGTGGGCAGCGGTAAAACGGCGGTGGCGCTGTGCGGTATTTTTATGGCGGTAGGCAGCGGTTTTACGGCGGCGTATCTTTCGCCGACGGAAGTTCTTGCCGAACAAAATTATCACGTTTTGCAAAAATATTTTCCCGATTATCGCGTGGGGTATTTGGCGGGCGGAATGACTGCAAAAGAAAAACGAGAGATGAAATCGGCACTTAAAAAGGGCGAGATTGATATTTTGTGCGGCACGCACGCCATTTTGCAGGGGGACGTGGAAATTCCCAATTTGTCCTTTATCGTCTGTGACGAACAGCACCGCTTTGGCGTGGCGCAGCGAAACGCTTTGGCGGAAAAGGGCGTGGGGACGGATATGTTGGTTATGAGCGCGACGCCGATCCCCAGAACGCTTTCCTTGATTTTTTACGGGGATTTGGACGTAACGACGATCCCCGACAAACCGATGGAACGCCAAGAAATTTCGACGAGTATCATTCCCGAAAGTAAGTATGATGATATGCTGACCTACGTGCAAAAAGAAACGGCGGCGGGCAAGCAGGCGTATTTTGTTTGTGCGAAAATTGACGACGATGAAGAAGGGAGCATCATCAGCGTAACGGAGCTTTTTGAAGAGCTGAAAAACCGTTTGCCGACGGTGCGGTTTGCGCTGCTGCACGGACGGATGAAAGAGAAAGAAAAGACGGAAATCATGGCGGCTTTTAAGCGCAGAGAATACGATTGTTTGGTTTCGACGACGGTTATCGAAGTTGGCGTGGACGTGCCGAACGCGACGATGATGATTATTTACAACGCCGA
>JAZSJN010000154.1:0-7384 GCA_045534315.1 Candidatus Scatosoma sp. | reverse complement strand
CATGATTTTGTGGTATTCTTTCATAAACTTTTTTGCGAAAGTTTTTTATAAAAGCATAAGAGCCGACGGTTTTTACGCCGTCAGCCCTATGTTGTTTTGTTTCTTATTCTCTAGGAACGTAATCCCACACAACCACCTCGCCGTCTACATAACGCCAATGCAAGCCGTCATACGCCGTGCCGTCCTGGTTTAACACAGGCTCTTCTTCGCTATACCAATACGTAAACGGGACCTTCCACGCCCAGAGCAACGGCCAACCGTCTGGTCTTCCTGCCGCCTCACAGTAAATCGACAAGTTCTCACACGTATCAAAAGATTTTGTGTCCATGTTCGTCACACCGATAGGAATCAAAATCTTTGACAATTTTTCACAATTATAAAATGCTTGTTTTCCGATACTTTCTAGCGTATTTGGCAGTATAACTTCTTCCAAAGCCCTACAACCGTAAAACGTGTAGTTGTTAATTCTCGTCACTTCGCTCGGAATTACGACTTTCTTTAAAGCTCCGCAACCGTAAAACACGGCCGCTCCGATACTTGTTACACTCTCAGGAATGATAACACTTTCCAGCATAATACAGTCGCTAAACGCAGAATCATCGATACTCGTTACGCCGTCACAAAGCGCAACTTCCGTTATATTTGAGCAATAAGAAAACGCCAATCTATCGACAACCGTTACATTAGTAAGCGTTACCTTTTGCAAAGATTTTGATACGTAATCCCCATTAAGGCTCGGGACAATCGCTCCAAATATATACCCCAAAAAGGCATTTTCTTTATCGTCCTTTGTTTCGCCTAAAAACGGTATGCTAATCGTCTTTAAATTGTTGCATTCCATAAATGCACCCTCACCAATGCTATGCACGGTGTTCGGGATTACGATTTCCTTTAAATTTTCACAGCCGTAAAATGCCCATACCCCGATAGTGGTTACCCTGTTAAAAATAACGATCTCCTCTAAACCGCCGCAATTATAGAAAGCCCGATTTTCTATATCCGTTACGCTTTCACCGACAACGATGCGTTTTAAATTGTTACAATCCGAAAAGGCATACGCTCCAACGTTCTTTAAGCCCTTACCCATTTCCACGTTTATCAAACTTTCACAACCGTAAAAAACAGACGTACCCATACTCTTTACACTGTCTGAAATAATGATTTCCGTCAAATTCTTACAATCAATGAACGCTGAACTGCCGATACTCGTTACGCAATCAGGTATCACAACTCTCGACACCGTTTTATCGTTAAGCGCAAGAATTTTGCAGGTGTTGTGCGTTGTTTCAAAGCGGAAAGGCGCCATTTCGGGGTTCGCCTCAAATCGAGCGAATATATCGCTTTCCACCGTAAAAGTATGGGTAGCGTCCGTGGAAATTAATTCCCCACCGCTATACCAACCTACAAAGGAATACCCAGGATACGGCGTCGCCGTAGACGTTATTTCCTTGCCATATTTATACATACCCGATTTTGTAAGCGTACCCACATTCTCGCCGTATATATTCGTTTGCGCTTTTATTTTGAAGGTTTTTCGTTTGTAATGCACCCTCAAAACAAGGCTGCCGTCTCCGTTGATATTACCCCTTAACGTGCTGTCCTCCAAAACAAAAGTATAATTTTCATACCCTATAACGCTTGCCACAGCCGTAGTATCCGTTTTCCCCGTCAATACGTCCGTTTTCTGCAAAGTATACCCATCGTTTTCAAGATTTTGCAAATAATACTCAACCTTGTACGAGGTATGTTCGTTCGCAACCCAACGCGCCGCTATCGTTTGATTTTGCAAAATCGGTTGCGAAAAATCGTAATCCCAACCATTAAAACGATACCCCTCGCGTTCAAGCGCAGCGGGTTTCATCGCAAAAGCACCTTCTTCGATGGTTTGCGTATCTATTGTTTCCGCAAAGCCTGTTTCAAAATCAACCGTATACGTAGGTCGACGACGAAGCGTGACCGTATACACCTTGGTCGTTTTTTCATTAAAAATCTCAAAAACGTATATCTTATTATCTCCTATTGCCAAAGGAACCGTTTCCGTCTCTGCCATCTGTGCGCCCTGCGCATCAAAAGCAATCGCATAGTTCGCCCCGCCCTTTGCAAGAATCTCGTCTGAAAACGAAAACGTTTCCGTGGCGTTAGAAACTTCGCCGTAAACTTCCATACCGTCTACCGCAAGCGTGGTAAAAGTAATTTCCCCCGTCTTCGTTTCTCCGTCCTTGTTACACGCAACACAACAAATCGCGCTCATCAAACAAACGCACAAACCAAGCAATGTACGTAAAAACCATTTCCTTTTCATAAAACCTCCTACACATAAAAAAGTGCCGCTCCGCAAAACGAAACGACACCTGTAAAAATGCCCTTCTCGCTTTGCTGCGACACAATCATTACCAAAGTTTTTAAGAAAAGACTTTTTTGTAACGCGAAAAAGATACACTCCTACCTAAGAAGTATAACTTTCCTTAAAACTTTTTATTCGATTATGTCGCAACCCTATTGTAGCACTCTTTTTATATTTTGTCAATAGTTTTTAAAAAAAAGAGCGGCAGTTCTGCCATGCACGTTACGCCATATTGTCTTTAAATACGCGCAAGGCGTTTTTGTAGGCGATTTTTTCAATCTCGTCCGCCGTCAATTTCGCCCTTTCCAACGCCTGTAACAAAAGAGGCGTTTGGGAACAATCGAACAGTTCAATATCGTTCTGTATGCCGTCAAAATCGCTGCCCAACGCGATATGATCCGCACCGATTTTATCGCGGATATATCGGATATGCTCTACGGCGTAAGCGATCGTGTGTCGCCCTTTTTGTTCATTTTCACACAAAAATCCCGCGGCGTAATTGATCCCCGTAACCCCGCCGTTATCCGCCAGTCGTTTCAGCATATCGTCCGTTAAATTTCGCACGTTTCGGCAGACGCCGCGCGCGTTGGAATGGCTTGCCACAATCGGCTTTTTCGCCACCGAAAGCACGTCGTAAAAGCCCTTATCCGACAAATGCGACACGTCCACCACCATACCGAGCCGATTCATTTCTTCCACGAGCGAAAAACCGAAATTCGTCAAACCGCGCTCCGTTTCGGGCGTGAGCATATCGGGCTTTTCACCGCGCACGAAATTACGGTAATTGGGATAGCCCACTTCGTTGGGGAAATTCCACGTCAACGCAATCATTTTTACGCCTTTTTCGTGCGCTTTTTGCAGGTTGTTAAGATCGCCGCCGAGTGGACACGCGTCTTCCATTGTCAACACCGCCGAGATCTTTCCCGCCGCTTTATTGCGCCCAAAATCGTCAAAACAAAGCACGGGACGCAGGGTTTCACACTTGGAAATTTCCGCGTAATAACGATCGATCATCTCGTCCAGAGTAACCGCAGGCGCAGGAGTATCCGCGGGTACGTACATTGCAAAGCATTGCGCAAAATACCCGCCCACCGTCAATTTTTCTTCGTCAATTTGTAAGGACGAGCCCTTTTGTAACGTCTCGTCCTTTGTGTTTTGTATTTTCCAAAGCGTATCGCAATGTAAATCAAATACCATACTTTTTATGATTTCGCTTTTTCGAGCAGAGCCGCCACAGCGACTTTTAACTCTTCCGATTTTACCTTTGCAGCCTGTTCGTCTTTCGCCTTAATCGAATAGTAAATTTTAAGTTTCGGTTCTGTACCGCTGGGGCGTACGCAGATAAACGAACCGCCTGCTAATTCATAGTACACGCAGTTGCATTTAGGAATATCCATTTCGCTGACCGAGCCGTCCGCCGCCGTGCGTTTTGCCGCACTGTAATCGCGTACGGCGTCCACTTTCAAGCCCGCAAATTCGTCCACTTTCAGCGTTTTCAGACCGTCTACCACCGCATTCATTTCTTTCATGGCGTTCAACCCCGAATACTGCACGGAGATATTTAAATCGAGCACGTAACCGTACTTCGCATAGATTTCCTGCAAGCGCGCAAACACCGTTTTGCCTATGTACGTATAATAGCAAACCATTTCCGCACAGAGCATTGACGCCACGACAGCGTCTTTATCCCTTGCGTGCGTACCGCGAAGATACCCGCAGGATTCTTCGAACCCGAAAATATAGGTATGTTTATTGTCGCGTTCCCATTGTTTGATCTTTTCGCCGATAAATTTAAATCCTACGGGCGTTTCGTACAACGTTACGCCGTAATCGTCGCAAAGCGCTTTCGCCATACCCGTCGTAACGAAGGATTTTACCACCGCCGCGTTTTTCGGCATAGCGTTATCTTCCGCAAGTCTGGTCAAAATATAATCGAGCAGCAAAATACCCACTTGGTTGCCCGAAAGTGCCACGAAATCACCCTGTTCGTTTTTGAGTGCAACGCCAAGACGGTCGGAATCGGGATCAGTACCAAATACCACGTCCGCGTTGATTTTGTTGGCAAGATCAATCCCCATGGACAGCGTTTCTTTAAATTCGGGGTTGGGCACTTTTACCGTGGAAAATTCGGTATCTTTCGTGGTCTGTTCTTCCACGACCGTCGTATTAATACCCAACTTTTTCAAAATCGCCGTAACCGGCTTGTAACCGCTACCGTGCACGGGAGTATAGACGAGTTTAAGATTTACTCCGCACTTTTCCACCGCCTCTTTCGACAGCGTAAGGCGGGATAATTCTTCGATATAATCGTCGTCTAATTTTGCGGGCACGGGAAAGATCAGGGAACTGTTTTCGTCCCCCTGTACGGACAGATAATCCGTCTTATTGATATAGTCCACAACAATCGCCGTATCTTCGGGGGACATCTGCGCGCCGTCTTCGCCGTAGACCTTATAACCGTTGTATTCCTTAGGATTATGACTCGCCGTGACCATAACGCCCGCAATCGTTTTGAGATAGCGCACCGCGTACGAAAGCATGGGTACGGGGTGTACGTCGTCGAAAAGGTAAGCTTTGATACCGTTTTTCGCCAAAACTGCCGCCGTTACCTTTGCAAATTCTTCCGATTTTCTGCGCGTATCATAGGAAATCACAACACCGCGTTCCATTGCTGCCGCGCCAAGGCTCTTCACCCATTCGGCAAGCCCTTGCGTTGCGCGTTTCACCGTATACACGTTCATCATATTCATACCGTAGCCGATCACACCGCGCATACCTGCCGTGCCAAATTCCAACTCGCCGCCGAAACGATATTCAATATCTTTTTCTTGCCCTGCGATCGCGGTCAATTCCGTCTTGCCTTCTTCGTTTAAATACGGGCTATTCAGCCACTCACGGTAGTTTTTATTATAATCCATAAAACCCTCCATATCGGTTATTGTACTTATTATATCATGACTTTATGAAATTGTCAACGGGCAAAAAAAGAAAACCCCCTATTTTCAAGAGAGTTTTCGTCGATTTTTACCGTTACGATCATTATAAGTTTTGCAGAGTTTCCATGACGTAATCGCCGAACTGCTGACAGGTTGCGCCCGTATCTCTGCCCGTGATGACGTATTTCTTTTCTTCAAACGAACAAATATCCAATGCACGTTCCAATTTATCCGCACGATCCTGCAAGCCGATATGCGAGAGCAACATTACGCAAGCACGGAGCATGGAACAAGGATCGGCATACTGACCTCTTCCTTCGGTGATCATACGGGGCGCACTACCGTGAATTGCCTCAAACATCGCGTATTTTTTACCAATATTTGCGCAGCCCGCCGTACCTACGCCGCCTTGGAATTCCGCTGCCTCATCCGAGATAATATCCCCGTAAAGGTTGGGTAAAAGCAAAACTTTGAAATCACGGCGACGCTTTTTATCCACAAGCTTTGCCGTCATTATATCCGCATACCATTCGTCCGTGGTAATTTCGGGGTACAGATCGCCGACTTTGTGGCAATCTTCCAAGAAATTGCCGTCCGTCGTCTTGATAACGTTCGCTTTCGTTACGAGCGAAACACGGTTTAAGCCATTCTTGCGCGCATAATCATACGCAAGACGGGCGATTCTGTCCGAGCCTTGCTTGGTCGTAATCGTGAAATCGACCGCCAAGTCTTCCGTGATATTAAATCCAGACGAACCGATCGCATATCCACCTTCCGTATTTTCACGGAAAATCGTCCAGTTGATCCCTTCTTCGGGTACTTTTACAGGGCGAATGTTCGCAAACAAATCGAGCGCCTTACGCATCGCAACGTTTGCCGATTCGATATTGGGCATACCGCTCCCCTTTTGCGGAGTCGTCGTAGGGCCTTTCAAAATGATATGACAGGATTTAAGTTCCGCCATGACGTCGTCGGGGATAGCCTTACCCTTAGCGATACGGTTTTCGATGGTCAACCCTTCGATATCCTTAAATTCCACCTTTCCCGCTTTAACGAGATCGGCAAGGATAAATTCCAGCACGCGACGCGCCTGCGCCGAGATGATAGGACCGATACCGTCCCCACCGCAAACGCCGATTTTAATACAATCGAGCGCGGCATAATCCACGAAATCGCCCTGCGCTTTCATATCTTCCACGCGCGTGAGCTGCTCCGCCATCAATTTTCTAAATTTTTCACACGCAACGTCAAGTTGCGTCTTGTATTCTTCCTTTTCCATATCTTCACTCCTCAATTATTTTGCGTTTTTCGTATAATTCAAGCAACCGCCTGCAAGCAGCATTTCACGCTGACGCGCGGTCAAATTCAAGCAAAGTTTTGCCGTTTTTCCGTTCGTCTTATTGACGAGCGTCGCTTCCGTTGCTCCCGCAACAGCCGCCGCAAAACCTTCGATCGCAATTTGATCGCCTTCGGCGAAGTTGTCGTAATCATCGGGATTCGCCAACGTCATCGGCACAATACCGAAGTTGATAAGGTTTGCCACGTGAATACGGGCAAAACTCTTTGCAACAACCGCCTTGATCCCCAAATACAAAGGCACGAGCGCCGCGTGTTCACGCGAAGAGCCTTGACCGTAATTGACGCCGCCCAAAATTACGCCGCCGCCTTTTTTCTTTGCACGCTCGGGGAAGTCCTTATCGCATACCGTAAAGCAGAATTCAGACAGTTTCGGCACGTTCGATCTGTACGGCAATACTTTCGTACCAGCGGGCATAATGTGATCGGTGGTAATATCGTCGCCAACCTTTAAAATCAGCTCGCAAGAAAGGTTTTCATCGGGCGCTTTACCAACGGGGATCGGTTTAATATTAGGTCCGCGTTGTACCGTAACGCCGTCCATATCTTCTGCCGCAACGGGCATTTCAATCAAATTATCGTTGATTTTAAACACCGTCGGCATTTCTACCTTAGGAGCTTTGCCAAGCGTCGTGGGATCGGTAAATACGCCCGCGATCGCCGACGCTGCCGCCGTTTCGGGGGATACCAAGTACACCTGCGCGTCTGCCGTGCCGCTACGCGCCAAGAAATTACGGTTGAACGTACG
>JAZSJN010000110.1:0-6511 GCA_045534315.1 Candidatus Scatosoma sp. | reverse complement strand
CGTCTTACTCGGCTGCCAAAAAACTTTCTACATACTTAGTTTATCTTTTTTTTCTTAAAAACGCAACGCGGGTAAACACGCTTTACGTTTCGCAAAAAGCTAAATGATCTTAAACGACACTTTTCGATCTATTTAAGATTTTTCCGTCTCTTTGACGCCACGACCCCAACCGACGGATAAATTGGGCGTGACGCTTCGTTAATAAACGAATTTACGCTGCAAGAGCGTAGTTTGCATTTCTATTTGCATTTATATTTAGGTGGATCGTTTTAACGTAGTCTTTCCATCTACGGCATGCTTATTCTTTCGCTCACCGGCAATCGAATCCGGTGCATCCCCATATTCTATTGTGTTATTATTATACACACAATTCAGCAAGTTGTAAACTCTTTTTTTGCTTTTACCGAAATTTTCCATAAAAATATACAGGCGGAGCAACGCACGCTCCGCCCTAATTTTTCTATGTACCCTGCCTACCGTGTCGCAACGAACGGTATTTTTTGCTTATTTTCGCCACGTGGACGGCGCAAACAAAAGTAACATAGGAAATACTTCCAACCTTCCTGCCAACATATCGAAAATAAATACCAGTTTCGACCACCAAGAATAGTCCGCAAACGAACCGGCTGGCCCTACCGCGCCCATACCGGGACCAATATTGTTCAACGTTGCCGCCACAGACGAGAACCCCGTCAAAAATTTCGTATTTTCCACACCCGCATAATTGAGATTATTCAAGTCAAGCGAGATAATCAAAAGCGAAAGGACGAAAACAATTACGTACGCTATCATATACGCGCAAATCGAACGAACGACGTCAGGTTCTACCACGCGCCCATCCATGGTAACACTTTTCACTCGCTTAGGGTGCAACATTTTACCGATCTCGTTCGACGCGCTCTTGCCCAGCACGACGATACGTGATACTTTTACACCGCCACCCGTACTCCCCGCGCACGCGCCCACGAACATAATCAACAACAACAAAATTTGTGAAAACATGGGCCACAAGGCAAAATTTTCCGTTGCAAACCCCGTCGTTGAAATGATAGACGCCACCGAGAACGCCGAATGTTTTAACGCCCCGCCAAAAGACGAGATCGTATTCGTCATATATACGTTAAGGGTTACGGCAGTAATCGCTGCAAAAACGATTAGCAAAAACAATTTGACTTCCGCCGTCAATGCTTCTTTCCACCTGCCTTTTCCTAACATATAATAGGAGTTGAAATTAACAGAAAAAAGCAACATAAACACGGTAACGACGATTTGCAGATAGGACGAATACCCTGCAAAGCAGTCCGCTCTTACCGAAAATCCCCCCGTGCCTGCCGTGGCAAACGCCGCGTTTACCGATTCAAAAAACGACATGCCACCACAAAGGAGCATGATAATTTGCACCGCGGTCATTCCCGCGTAAATTACGTATAAAATTTTTGCCGTAGTACGCACTTTGGGAACGAGTTTGCTGACCGTAGGACCAGGGCTTTCCGCTTTCATAATATGTAAGTTGCGCGCACCGCTAAGCGGCAAAAACGCGATCATAAATACCAGAACTCCCATGCCGCCTATCCAATGGGAAAAGCTGCGCCACATCAAAATTGATTTCGGCAGAGCCGCCACTTCCGCGCCCGTAGGCACGATCGTCGCGCCCGTTGTGGTAAAACCCGAAACGATCTCAAACAAGGCATCCACGTAAGAGCTGTACGCGTCCGCACCCGAAAGGTACAAAGGTAACGCGCCGAACAGCGAAAGCACGATCCAGCAAAGGGCGGTAATTACGATACCTTCCTTCGCATAAATGGCATTATTTTTCAATTTTTTCGAAAGACAAAGTCCCCCCACCCCGCCACAAAGCACGATACAGAACAGAAAAACGAAAAATTCTTCTTCCCAGTATACCGCCGCCGTCAACAAGGGCACGAGCAAGAATATCCCCTCAAAAAGAAGTATCCAACCTAAAATACGCCGAATCGCGGAAAAATTCATACGCTCACCTCAACACGTCGGCAATATCGGACAATCCCACCGTCTTTGTAACGACGACTACGGAATCGCCAGGCAAAATTACGTCGTTACCACGGGGAATAATTACGTCTCCGTTGCGGAAGATAGACGCCACCAACACGTTTTCCTTAAATTTCAGTTGCGCAAGGGGGATATTGATAATCGGCGAGTTTTCCTTGATGATAAACTCCGTCGCCTCCACCTTACCTTCAATGATATTATACAACGTTTCAATATTACTACCCTGCGCATTTTTCGTAGCGCGCACGTACCGCAAAATGCTGTCCGCGGTAACGTTTTTAGGGGTAACCACGGTATCCAAATCCAAACGCTTAACGATACTATCGTAATCGGTACGGTTGATCTTGGTAACGATCTTCCCATCGTTTACTTCACGTGCAAACAGAGATAATAAAATATTCTCTTCGTCCAAATTGGACAACGCAACGAATGCCCCCGCCTGTTTTACGCCTTCTTCTAAAAGAAGTTCTTTATCCGAAGGTTTGCCGTGAATAATATCGAATTTCGGGAAATCTGCCGCCAACTCCTCGCAAATTTTTTCATCCTTTTCCACAATCTTGAGGGAAATCCCCGATTTTTGCAAAATCCCACAAAGATAATGGGTGATGACGCCGCCGCCAGCAACTAGCACGTTCTTGATAGAATGTCCTTTACAGTTGATACTCACGAAAAACTCGTGCGCGCTTTTTACCGATGCAACGATCGATACGACGTCCTTTTCTGCAAAGACGAAATCCCCGTTGGCAATATACGCATCATCGCCGCGCTCGATCGTACAAACGAGTACGTTCGCGCGGTATTTCATAATCACTTCCTTTACCGACATGCCGACAATCGCATTGTCCTTAGGCAGACGGAATTTGATGAGCTCTACGTGTCCTTTGGCAAACGGTTCAATCTTAATTGCGGACGGAAAATGCAACACGCGCGCAATTTCCTGCGCCGCCACGTATTCGGGGTTGATAACCATTGCCAAACCCAATTCGCGACGGAGATATTCCGCTTCGTTACTATACTGCGGATTTTTAAGACGGGCAATCGTTTGACAATCCCCTTCCTTTTTCGCAACCATACAGCAAAGCAAATTCAGCTCGTCCGAGTTGGTAACCGCGATAAATAAATCGGTGTCCTTAATGCCCGCTTCCAGCAGCGTCGTGTGCGTTGCGCCGTTGCCAACTACGCCCATAACGTCAATTTGCTGCGTAATTTCGTTGACCTTAGCGGGCAACATATCAATTACGGTAACCGCATTTCCGTCGTCGTTTAATTTTTCGGCGAGAGTCTTGCCGACTCTGCCACAACCTACGATAATAACGTTCATAGCAAAATCCTTCTTGTTTTATTTCTTTTTCTTTGCAAGTTTACGGATCGACGTGTGCCGCTCTTCCCCCGAAAACAGCCTTGCAAGATTTGCGTGATGCGCACACCACGTAAGGATATTAAGAGCCAAGATTAGCATATACAGCCACAGAATATACCCGTTTGTGGACAACGCCGCATAGCGACGGATAAAGATCGCCATTTGGATAATGCTAAAACCCGTCACACCCAAAAGCGAGCCGAGCGAGCCCCATTCCGTCCAAAAAATAAAGAATACGATAAACAGTAAAAAGCCGAATCCGATCAGCGCCCACCAACCCCATTCGCAGGGCAGGCAGAACCAAAACAGCCCGAGCGTGGACGCAATCCCCTTGCCACCTTTAAATTTCATGGTCACAGGGAAAATATGCCCGATAATCACGAACACCCCGCAAAAATATCTGGTCACGTCGGAAACACGTACAAGCGTTTCGGCAAAATAATAATCGCGATAGATAAAATAACTGATGATCGCGGGCACGCCCCCCTTGAAAGCGTCGCAAAGGAAGGTGATCACGCCGATTTTTAAGCCAAATTCTCGCGTCATATTCATTGTGCCGGGATTGCCGCTGCCGATCTTCGCTATATCCCGTTTTTTAAATTTGGAGATCGTGCGCGCAAAATTGAAACAGCCGATAAAATAACATGCGACTGCCATAATTAAGAAGTGCCACCAATTTTGAGAAAAATCAAATACTTTCATAATAGTCTTGTCTTATAAAAGATGATTTGGCTTTCGCCATGAGCGGCAACGCCGCAATGCATTGTTTATTCTTCTTCCTTTTTCTCGCGTACCACAATTTTTATCGGCGTACCCGTAAAATCGTACGCGCGGCGGATCGTATTTTCCAAATATCGCTGATAGGAGAAATGAAGTAACCCTTCGTCGTTGACGTGCAAAACAAACAGCGGCGGACATACCCCCACCTGTGACGAGAAGAACACGCGCATACGTCTGCCCTGATAGGAAGGCGGTTCTTGCAAGCGCACCGCGTCCCCAATCAAATCGTTCAGCTCACCCGTAGGCACTCTAAACGACGCGTTTTTATACACTTCGTCCACCGCAGCCAGCATCTTTTCTACACGCTGCCCCGTCTTTGCTGAGATATAAATGGACTTGTAATAATCCATAAATTTCAAATCTTCTTTCAGCTTTTCTTCAAATTTATTGACGGTGTGGGTGTCTTTTTCTACCAAATCCCACTTATTCATAACGATCACGGACGGTTTACCCTGTTCATGCACGTAGCCGATAATCTTAACGTCTTGCTCGGTCAACCCTTCCGCGCTGTCCACCACCAAAAGGCAGACGTCGCTGCGACGTACCGCGTCAAACGCACGCATATTGCTGTAATATTCCACGTCGTCGTCCACGTTCTTTTTCTTGCGAATACCCGCCGTGTCGATAATCGTGTACGCCTTGTCGCCACGATAAAACAGCGTGTCGATCGCGTCGCGCGTCGTGCCCGCCATCGGGGTAACGATACTCCGCTCATGTCCTAAAATCTTGTTTACTAAGCTCGATTTCCCTGCGTTGGGCTTACCCACTACCGCAATTTTTAAGGAGGGAACAGGCTCGATCGTTACGTCAGGGAAGAGCGCAATCGCCTCATCCAAAACGTCGCCGATCCCTTGCGAATGTTCCGCAGAGATAGCAAACGGCTCTCCCAAGCCCAAAGAATAGAACTCGTACACCTGATCGGGGGAATAATTGTCGATTTTATTTACGACCAAAATAACCGGCTTTTTACTGCGGCGCAAAATATCCGCCACATCGTAATCGGACGGGTGCAAGCCTTCTTTGCCGTCCGTAAAGAACAAAATTACGTCCGCCGTATCGATCGCAACGTCCGCCTGCTTGGCGATTTCTTTCCACATTACGTCTTCCGATTTCAGCTCGATACCGCCCGTGTCGACCATGGTAAAATGTTTTCCGCGCCAGCTTGCGTCCGTGTACAATCTATCGCGCGTAACCCCGGGACGGTCTTCGGTGATTGAAATTTTCCGCCCTGCCACCTTATTAAAAAACGTACTCTTTCCCACGTTCGGTCTGCCGACCAACGCGATTAAAGGATTAGCCATATTTTTCACCTCCTCACTATTCGTTCGTCGATAAAATCTCGACGAAACCGTAACCGCCGTCGCGGTTCACGCGAATATTCTCAAAACCTGATTTTTTCTTTAATTCGTCCAACGTCATACCGCACAAAAACACATCTTCAAATTCCTTCATCGTGTTCCCCGCCAAGATAATCTCGTCAAACGCTTCGCCGCCGCGGCGATAATCTTCTATCGCGCGCAATATATCCACGCCCGTCAGCAACCCCGTACACGTCACCGTTTCCCCAAAAAATTCGTTTTTCACGGGCAAGACCGCCGTTTGCAAACCGTCGATCACTTCCTCGCAACGCTTTGCCAAATTTTCATTGATCTTCGCCGCGCTGACTCCGCTGATGATCAACGAGCGTTTTTTGCGTTTCAACGCATACCTGCCCCCGCCGTTTTCTTCCAACAACGAAGAAAGCGCGCTACGTACTTCCATTTCGAACTTACTCGTCATGCCAATCCCGTTTTCGATCTGTTCAAAATCGCCGTAGAACGCCGCGGGCTTAAAGGGGCGCTCCGCCTTGACGAAATATTCGTCCGCTGGCAATAAAAAGTTTACGCCGAATTCCGCGTTTAATTGATCGACTAAATCTAGCAATTTTTCGCTGTACTCTTTATCCACGTCCGAGATCGGATACAAGCCGTCACGGTATTTGGTAATCCCCGTCGGCACGCAAGCAATATCCTTAACGGCAGGATAATATTTAAACAGTTCCCGAGCGGTATAGGCAAGCGCATCTCCGTCGTTTTCGCCCGGCACGAGAACAACCTGACAATGCAGTTCGATCCCTCCCTTTGCCAACCGATCAATCTGCTCTACAATTTTTCCCGCAAAGCGATTGCGCAACAATTTCACCCGCAAATCAGGGTTCATGGTATGCACGGATACGTACAAGGGGGAAAGCTTCAATCGCACGATACGCTCCAGCCCCTCGTCCGAAAGATTGGTGAGTGTGACGAAGTTCCCGCAGGAAAAGCTCATGCCGTAATCGTCGTCCTTGATATACAGACTTTCGCG
>JAZSJN010000179.1:0-51739 GCA_045534315.1 Candidatus Scatosoma sp. | reverse complement strand
GGGATTACGTACGTATCTAAATACCTTCATCTCTTCTATCGACGAAGCGTCATCGGAAGCGTAGATTTCGGGAAGAACAACTGTGAAGTCGGATCGTAGCCATGTCGTTCTGTGAGCCAAGGAGTTGGCCATTAGTATTGTCTTCCTAAGACCGCTTGGCCTCCGACTTGGGATTACGTACGTATCTAAATACCTTCATCTCTTCTATCGACGAAGCGTCATCGGAAACGTAGATTTCGGGAAGAACAACTGTGTCTCCTACCTTTGCAGTATTCGACCAAGTCGTTTCCAACGTTGCCTGCGGCAACTTTTTGTCAAATACGTTGATTGCATAAGAAGCCGTACCCTTAGCGGACGTACAGTCAACTGCCACGTATTCTACGATATATTGACCGTATTGCGTCAGTTTGATTTGGTAATTTTGGTTACCAGGTACGTTTTCCAACGCCAAGCCGTTTACGTCCGATACGATCTCGCCCGTAGGCGTCTTTACCGTAACGGTTGCGGAAACGGTTGCGTCGATCGTATCACTTGCTAGCGCAGGCGTAATCGTATACGTACTGTTGATCAAATGCATACCGCCGTAGTTGCCCGTAATAGCAACTCTGGGTTGCGTTCTATCCGCCGTAGACATCGTCATTACGTGATTATCAAATTGCTTGATGAAATAGCAAGAACCGCTGGTCACGTTTTCCGTTTCCATGCTGATATAAACTCTGCCCGAAGGGAAACCGTTAAACGCGTTACCATTGTCGTCCGTCGTCACGTTAACCGCCAAGCTGTCTACGTAGAATTTGTCAAGCTTATAGCTGAACGTAAATTCGTCCAATGCGTTACCGCTTTCATCACTACCGAGATTAAACCCTTTATTAAGTTCACGGTTCAAATCGCCGAAGTTTACTCTTGCTAAGCCGTTTTTCTGATTTTCGATATACATCGTTACTGCAATCTTTTCGTCCATATAATCGGTAAACGTTACTTTCATTGCGCTGAAAATACTGCTACCTTTAATACCTTTGACCGTTATCGACGAATTTCTTGCAACGAGAGCGTTTGCGAACATCCAATTGGTGTTGCCATCTTCTTGCGCCGTCATCTTCAACCCGTTCTGCGTTCTTTCCGCTTCAAAATTATCGCCGATAAACATCTTATCGATATAAACCGAACTTCTGCTGCCGTTTTTCTTCAACGCAATAATCGCGGGAATTTCTTTAACGTATTCCGCTTCGCCCACCTTAAAGATTAAGGTTACTACGGGGTTTTCTTCATTGACAACGGGCGTAAACGATTCGCCTGCCTTATAGGAAGTTTCACCGTTTGCGTCTTTCAATACCATATCCGCTACGCATTCCACTTTCGTACCCGTCGAATAATCGTTTGCCTTTACAACAGGAACGGTATATGGAATGTCCGATATAATATATTTAGGAAGGAAAGGATCTTCAACGAAGATGGGCTCTGTGCCAAATTCAACGTTTACCGTATACGAAGTAGTTTCTTCAATACCCGCGTAGTCCTTTGCTTCGTACGTTACCGTCCATTCGCCTGCCTGTTCGGGAATGAAATAGCCCTTCGTTACGTCCAACGTCGTATCGCCACAACTTGCCGTGACGGTTACGTTTACGTCTCCGCTACCGCCCGTAGCCTCGTAATCTGCTACGGTAATCTTTTCGCCGCATACGCCGCTGATTTTCGCATTTGCAGAATCAACGGTAATCGCCAAAGGATTTTTCAATTCTTTAACCGCAGTCACCTTATAAAGGACTTCGCTTGTATTCCCCATAGCGTCCGTTGCGGTATATACGATCGTATAGTCCCCCGTTTCTCTAACCAAGAACGTGTCGTTCTTGATCGGACGTTCCTTTCTGTTCGTTTCGCTGATATAGTTATGGTATACCTTTCTTTCTACTTTCACTTCGCCCGAATAAGCGTCGAACGCGCTTGCCGTAGGTACGGGATAATAACCGCCCTTTACTGCGGTAGGGATCATAACGTTATTTCCGTTTTGAACCGAAACGTATTTTTCGTCCACGTCTACCTTGATCTCGGGAGCATCCTGTTCCACAAAAACGTTTTCCTGCGTGAAATCATAGCCGTACAATTCGGAAATACAGAAGTTTGCCGCTTCACCTACGCAATCTGCCGCTTCTACCGTCAAGAGCACTTTATTGCTAGGGAAACCACGCCACAACGGTTCTTTTTCATAATATTCGCCGTTGTCGTGATCAGCGATCCACGTATCGTTAATATACGTTTTTACGTCGTTCGTGTCGTACGTTATCTTAAACGAGCATTTATCTGCCGTCTCGTCCCAATGCGTACAACCGCCGACATATTGCGAACCGTACGCACCAACTTGCGAATAGAACGACGCGTTCATTGCGTGTCTACCGCGGATACCGTCGGTTACGTAATTAGAGAAATATCCTGCGTTCGGGTCCCAACCGCCAAGCGTCTGTTCAGGGCCAGCGCTCGTCCAATAACTTGCAAATCTTTGGTTGTTGGTGGAACTTCTGTTTCCGCGGATCGTCAACGTCTGCGTGGGATCGGTAACGTCCGTAAATGTGAATACGAGCTTATCGAATTCGTACGTACCAACAATCTCGGGATTGATAAACGCCCTGATCAACGTATCGTCCAAAGTCAAATCGGACAAATCGATAATTCTATTAAAGCTCAATACGTCGTTTTTAGCAAGTTTTACCATGAGCGCGTTCGTCGAACCTACTTTGCCGTATTCGATCGAACTCTTAGGGTTACTCGTACTCCAGAGCTTATCCGCAACCAAGAAAGGGATTTCGTCTGTATAAAGTACGGACGAATCGTCTTTTGCCTCGTAAATCAACGTGTACTGACCGGGTTGCGTCAACGCCATATCCCCGCTCTCCACAATCGACTTCTTACCGTCCGGATATACCAATCTGATCGTAGCGTCATACGCGTTGCCGTTGATCGAAATGGAACGATCAGGAATGCTAAGCGTATCGTCACGTACGTACGACGTTTCAAGATTGATCTCTTCCCACGTCGGCGTATCCGCTGCTTTACCGGATAACACTGCGCCCGTAATAGGTGCAGCGATCGCGCCTATTGCAGCTACGCACATGGAGGCGATAAGAAATTTTTTCATTCTTTTCATCTTATTTTTCTCCTTATTTTATTTACTAAATTTTATTAACCTTTATTAACCTTTCACGCCGCCCATCGTAAGATTGCCAAGCAGTCGTTTTTGGAAACATGCGAACAGTATGCATACGGGCGCTGCCGTCAGTACCGCCGCCGCCATTCTTGAAGGAATCATCGTCGTATCAAATTTGATCGAGTCAGAGTTTTTACCCATCATGTTGTTCAAGCCTATTGCAATCGTGGGGAAACTGGGGGTGTATACCATAGGCGCCTGATATTCGTTCCAGAATTCGATAAAGCGGATCAACAATATCGTAAAGAACGTATTTTTGATCAACGGCATTGCAATCTTAAAGAATATCTGGAAGTTGTTTGCGCCGTCCATCTTCGCTGCCTCCGAGAAAGACGTCGGCAACGCCTTGCAAATGTCGTAGAACACAAGGAAATACAGCCCTAAGAAGTTTGCTCTCATTACCCATAAGCCGTAGAATTTATCGTAAACCCCCGTGGCTTGCGCAATCTTGATTTCCGAAGGCATACTACCGACGATGGGGATCATCATGACGACGATAACCGTCGTGTGTATAATGCGCGAGAATTTATAATTGAAACGCGCGCACGCGTACGCCGTGATACAAGGCACGAACGTTGCCGCCAACGCACAACCGCCTGCATACATAATACTGTTTCCGTACATTTCCCACATGCCGACGACTTCTCGCGTTTTCGTAATCATAATTTCGTATTCTTGGAAAACGTTTTTATACGCATAGAAGGGCAGGAAAACTTTCATTTCTTGCTTTTGCGAACTATACTTCGTTAATGCGGTATCCCAGGGCGACGGATCTATCAATATTCCGTTGCTGTCGAACTTGCCGTAAACCTCGTCTTTTAACAATAACATCTGATTGTATTTATCGCGCCCCATATCTCTACCAAGCGTATCATACAATTCTTTCAGTTGGAGATATTCCGCTTCACGCGCAGCTTTCATGCCCATCAAATGATTGTCGAATTTCCCATAATTACTGAACAGTTTATCCTGCTGCCATTCGAAAAAGTTACTGTCGATCTTCAAGGATGCAGATACGCCCCACAACAATAAATAGAAGAACGAGATACAATACAAGATCAAGATGATCAACAAAATGATCGTGAGCGGCGAGAAGGATTCTTTCTTTTCTTTGATTTTTTTAGCCATCTTTTTCCTCCTTCTCAATCTTCACTAGGTCCAAATTTTTCCAACGCCCAACGAATGGTAAACGCAACCGGAATCGTAATAAACGTCAAAATGATACCCAACGCCGCATATTTGTAAATCGCTGCCGTGTTTTGCGGGTCTACGATATTTGCGAACGCACCTTTTACGTTTACGAAGAAGTAATAACCGATACTCTTAATCTCAGCCGGCGTACCGAAAGGATAGAATTCATACGCACCGAACTGACCGACGAATACCGTCGCAACGCCCGTAATCAAGAATACGGAGAGCGTCGAATAGGTAAGCGGCAATACGATATACCAAAATTCTTTAAAGCCCGTCGCACCGTCCAAATGCGCCGATTCAATAATTTCATCGGAAATACTCGACATTTTGTTGGAATACATCAAGACGGTCGTACCAAAGCCAACCCAGATATTATAGAACATCAAAACGGGGAATATATTCTTTTCCAATTTTCCCCCCGTATCCAACAAATTCCCTACGCTGGGAAGGATAAACGGTACGTATTCTTCCAAAAACCAACGGAAAATCAAAGCGATTACAACGCCCGAAATAATCTTCGGCAAGAAGAGTATTACTCGGAATGCGCCCCAAGCAGGCAATTTTTTGAATATGTAATACGCAAAAAGCAAGCCGAGCGGTACGGATATTACAGTAGTAATTAAAAAGGATTTTAACGAAACCGTAAGCAAGCTTTTAAACTCGTCCGTTCCCATCCATTTAAAAATTTCGCCGTATTGCTTGAAACTGTAAGACATTTCACGGGTATCCGTATCAAACCATTTGAAAGACATCAAAATCGAATTGAAGTTTACCCCAATGTAATAAACACAGAACTGCAACACCGGCCAAGCCAAAAAGACGCAATAAAAGATCATATCCCCTTTATCGATCTTCGGTTTTATTCTTTTTTGTTTTATTTCGTTCATAATTTTTCCTTATCCCGCAGAACTCCGCTTGATGCGGAGTTCCGCAGATGTTTTTATTGGAATTTCATTTAAAAAACAAACCTTTCCTTATATATAACTCGCGTGACGCGGCTTATATAATTTCATAATCCCACTTAAATTTCTGATTGTTGTACAAAACGTTGAAGTAGGTTACCGCGCTTACACCCTTTCTAAATTCGTCAACAGCAATATCTACCGCATTACCATCCGCCGTATATCTTGCACTGAACGCCTTTTTGTATTCGGCAAGTTTTGCTTCGTTATCTTGATAGAACTGCCCTTTAGAGAAGGTGTATACGATGTCTGCCTGTTCCTGCATCGTCATAAGCGATCTACCGTATGCGGACATCTGCGCTTTTTGAGCGTCCGTCATTGTGTATTGTACCGCTTTCGTCGTGTCGGTAATGATCGAGAATTCAGCAAGGGATTCATCCGTATATGCGAACTGTACGAAATCCTTCGCAATCGCATAAACTTCAGGGTTGCTTTCAAGGTGCTTACCGATAAAGCAGAGCGAGTTGTGCGTATCCGTCAAGGTATAACCCTTGCCGCCGTTTTGCAATTTTTCCGCTCTTACAGCCGCCGCTTCTTCATCAATTGCAGGCAACGGCATCCATGCGAAGTTGTCTTTGGGGTTTTTAGCGCCTGCTTGTTCAAGAGCCAAGAAGGAGTTTGCAACTTCCATTTCCCACCAGCAACCTTCAATCATCATCGCTGCACGTTCGGTAGGATCACTGATGTTACCTTCAACGAATTCCTGCTGCGTCTTGGTCTGTTCCTGCGTACCGGAGAAGGAAGATTTCGTCGTCCATTCTCTATCTACAAGCGTTTCCAAGAAGGCAAGTGCATAATATTTACCGCGCTGACTAGCCAATTTATAACCGTTATTCTTTGCGTCGAGTTCAACGTCTTCAATCGGCGTTTCCGTTACGTTACCATCTGCGTCTTCCGTTACGGAGATCAAGTTCGTTGCCGTACCGTCGAACGAATAGTTCAAGGACGCCTGTTCCAACCCTTCGTGGTTTCCGGACAGCGCCGTCATGAACCAGTTCAAATATTCCTGTCTATATTTACCTGCCCAAGCAACGGGTTTCAAACTACTCTGTTTCACTACGTCGCAAAGCGCGTAGAATTCCGCGTACGTCGTAGGCAAACCGTCGTCGTTCGTGCCATACTTACCATCGGGACCTGCCGTACGCTTTTCAGTTGCGTCCCAAACAAAACACATCCCGGGATCGTTTGCTAAATCTTCTTTATCGTAACCGTCTGCAAGGTACAGATTCAACGTTTCAAACAACGCCTTATTGTAGACGATACCTACGTAACCTGCATAGTGAGGAATACCATAATATTTACCGTCTCTCAGATAATAATCTTGCTGTTCTGGCGTCATCTTGCTTTCAAGCGTCTTATCCGTTTCGTAAGGGTTCGTTTCGGTCAAAACGTCCGTCATATCTGCGAACATATTGTTTGCCTTCACAATTTGGTTATAGTAAACCTGTTCCTGGAACCACACGTCGTATTTTGCGCCCGAATTCGTCATACTCGACATAACGTCTTTCGTACCCGTAAATTTCGTGGATACGTCTACGCCGTCGTATTCGATTCCGTTCACTACGATCTTGTCGCCTGCGCGTTCCTTTTCATAACGCTTCGCCAATGCATCGTACCATGCTCTACCGTAACCGCCGCTGAAACTGAATACGTTCAACTGATAGGGTTTCTTCGGTACGTAATCGTTTTCTTCCTCTCCCGAAGAAGTACCGCCACCCTGCGAGTTGCTTTCTTCTTCCGAAGACGCACCGCCGCCTTGCGAGCTGCTTTCTTCAACGGACGAGCCGCCGCCTTGCGAACTACTCGACGCACCGGTGTTACCACCGCCGCCACCACCGCACGCTACCGTGCTGAACGCCATCATCAGTGCAATTGCGCTAACCAACAACTTTTTGATTTTTTTCATAGCATTTTTCCTCATATAATATAATTTTTTTGTTTTTCTTTTAAAGTTTTTTGTTTTTTATTTCTCAATAAACACCCGCTCGTGGGGTTGTTTCGCGCCGTTTTTTTACGCGAATTTCTTTTACTGCTTATCGCAGCTTTTATTTTTTATTTTCGTAATAATTACGATACAGCGTGTTCAAATTCCGAGCGGAAGGGAATATCGATTGCGGACTTAAGAAATGTGAAAACTCAAAGGTTATACACTTTTCTACGTATTGCTGCGCAATCTGTATCTTTCTGCGCAAAATATCGAACGAGATCGGATAGAACATGGAACGAACGTCGCGTTCAAAAGTTTCTACGTTTGCCCAAAGGCTGATCTTATGCGCGTCCGTTACTTCCTTAATCGCTTTCAAATATTCGCCGTAATTGCACAGCCGCACCGTGCCGTCCTGGAAAGCGCAGATGTCAATATCTTTGCCGCAGTCTTTCCAAATGTTGTTCCACACGTCCGCCGTCAGTTCGGGCGACATCGGATCGGGATGCTGATTCTGCCCACGGAAGAACGGACTGATAAACACTTTCTTGTCGGGTGTCCTGTCCTTGCACATAGCGGCAAGCCCACCCATCGTTTCTTTGACGTTGTAAATGTTACTGCCCGTTTCGTGGGGTATGTACCACCCTTTAAACGCAGGCATGTCTTTGTACCGAGCCAACACTTCGTCCATATACAGCTTGTTTTGTTTCAGCTCGTACAGGTAATCGCCGTAGTTCCAAGTCAGGTCTTTTATGTACATTCCCAAAAATACCTGCATGTCCCGTTTGGCAGCCTCTTCCATGATAAATCCCGCAAAATCTTCCCCTTCTTCCTTTAAGGTCGGAAAAATTTTAGAAGGATAGACACATTTATCGTAGAAAACACCGCGCATGATTACCACCGTATCAATCCCCACCGCTTTCATATGGTCGAGATCGGCAGCCCATTGCTCGTTCGTCCAGTTGGACGCCGGAATGTCATACGTGATTTCATCGATAAACGTGCCCGTTATCGGGTACTTCACTATCATTTCTTTCGAACTCCTATTATATTATTTATGTGATCACGCCTTTCACACTATGAATAGGGCAAACATGCGCGAAAACATTGTTTTCTTGGTAAAATTACGCGTTCTTCTGTTAGCGAGCAACTCTTTATGCGCACCCGCACGCTTATGCGCACCCGCACGCATTACATGCGCGCTAAATAAACGCCAAAATAGCGGCGTTTCACTTTATTTTGTGAACGTATTTCCGCTTAGTGGTTACATTATATCACGGAATTGCCCCCTTGTCATTATATATAAATTGCAAAAATATGCTCTAAAATTGCATTTTCGACGCGCTTTTTACAAGTTTTGGAAAAAATCAACAAACTTTTTGAAAGGATCATTTATCATCAAAAAAGGCTCGACTTTTTTATCAATAGATAAAAAGGAGTTTTTTCTCGCCCTTACCGACCGCCTTAAAACAACAAAAAATCGGCACGTTTCCTAACGCACCGATTTTTCATCTTTTTTAAACCGTCTTAAACGGTTATCGTTTATTTTGCGGCAATTTTACACACAGTAGCTTTCCAAAAATGCCGTCAAAAATTTCTCGTCGCCACCACCGCGCGCCCCTTTCAAAGCCCCGTACACGACGGGATATTTCGGCAAGCCAATCGTTATTTTTTCGTGCAATTTCGCGCTGAGAAAACGCGAAAATTCTATCACGCGACGGTTTAACCCGCCAAACAACGTAATTTCACATTGCCGCTGACCGTATCTTTTATAAACCCCTAAAAGCAACGTTTCCAATTCCGCCATGCGACGTTTTAAAATTTCTTCGGCAACCACATCCCCCCGTTCGTAAGCTTCGAAAAGAACGGGCGCAAAGGACGCCACGTACGCCTTGCCTTTTAGGTACACCGTTTTCACAATTTCGTTCATAGACGCGCCCGCACGGTTCAAAACCAACGCCGTAATTTGCGTTTCTTCGCCCCTGCCGTCCGTCTCCGAAAGCGCCGCGTTCAACGCTTCGCTGCCTAAATCGTACCCGCTAAAAGACGAATCGATCATATATCCGCCGCCACCGACCAAGATATGCTCGCCGTTTTTACGCAGATACCCTACGCTACCCGTGCCCGTAATCGCAATACAACCATCCCCGTCGTAAGCGGAGTCCAAAGCGATTTGCACGTCGCTGCAAACGCTGACGTTCCCGACCTTATCCACAGTTTTCAGCGCGGCAATCAGCTCGTCTTTGCACCCAGCAAATCCCAGGCCCGACAAGCCCATACACACGTCCATCCGATTCGCATCCACAGGCGTTAAATCCCGCACAAACGCGCAGAGCAGTTCAATCATGTTTTCCCTGCCAACGTCGTTTGGATTAGAACTCCCCACCAGCGCTCTTTGTACGACTTCGCCCGTTTCGGTAACGACGACCCCTTCCGTTTTCGTGCCGCCGCCGTCCACGCCCAGATAATATCTCATTTTTCGTAATCTCCTACAATCTCCACGATCGTACGACCTTTGGAAAGTTCCGCTTTCGCCGCATCTACGCCCATACCCGTCAACGTATCGCAAATACGCGCCGCGCGGTCGAACAGCTTGATATTTGTCGGCGCGACGTTCACCATCAGATTTTCAATAACTTTGCCCGTACGTACCATTGCCACCGTCGAGAGCATATTCAGTACCATTTTGTGCGCTGTGCCCGCCTTTAAACGGGTAGAACCCGTCAACGCTTCCGCACCCGTGTCCGTTACAATCGTGATTTCCGCTTGCTGAGAAATGCGATTTATAGGATTTCCCGACAGCGCAACCGTGTGCGCGCCAAGCTCCCGCGCATATTTCAGAGATTCGTAAATGTACGACGCGTCGCCCGAAACAGAGATCCCTACCACCGTGTCTTTCTCCGACACCGCGACGTTTTTCATATCGCGAACACCGTACTCACCGCTGTCTTCCGCTCCTTCCGCCGCCTTGAACACCGCGTCACGCCCCCCTGCAATCACGCCGATCACCTGTTCGTACGGAACGCCGAACGTCGGAGGACATTCACTTGCGTCCAACACCCCTAAACGACCGGACGTACCCGCGCCGACGTAGATCAAGCGGCCGCCCTTTTGAAAACTGTCCACCACAAGTTCCACCGCCTGCGCAATCTCAGGCAAAGCCCTTTCCACGGCATACGCCACCGTTTTATCTTCATTATTCATTGCGGTTACAGCTTCCAACGCCGTCATCTTATCTAAATCCATCGTATTTGGATTTCTCTGTTCGGTATTTTTCATAATTCTACCCCATAACTTCAAATAATTCCGTCTGGTTGCTTTCCATATCGAAAACAAAGTCCTTGCCTTGATATTCTTTTCCGTCCGTAAACGCCTTGATTTTACACGAGAAAGGCAGTTTCATCTCGACACGTCCCCCCACCTTTGCCGTAACTGCAACAAATTTAGAGTTGGCATATACAATATTTCCGCCGCTGTAAATATGCACGCCCACGCCTTGCAAATAGTTGCCGATCTCCGCCGCCGCAAACATGTTTTCTGTTTCCACACGCCCACCGTTTTGCAAAATCAACGTATTCCCCTTGCTGGGCGAATTTTGATCGGCAATATATAAAATCGCTGCGTATTTTTTCTTTTGCTCGTCGTTTATACCCCCCGCCAAGTACAAATCATACGGCGCGCCGAGATAACCAAGCTCTTCCAACTGTTTTACCGTCGTATCGTAGTGATACAAGTTAGAACGTTCCTCATACGCCCGTTCGTCCAGCACTACCGCAAGCTTACACACATTCGCCATTTTTGCATTGAACGCGACACGGTACGTATCTAACACCCGTTTCACAAGGTCCATCATGGCAGGCGAGTCATACCTACCGCCCCACATATCAAACCACCAAAACGCATTTTTGGAACAAAGCACTTTTGCAAAAGAACGGAGCATTACCCAAAGGCTTTCCTTTTCGGTATCAGGCCCTTTAAAAACGGGCGCGCGGTGATATTGCACCGTCTGCTCGTCCGACATCAATTCGGGATTGGTATCGGCGAGATATTTCGTTTTATAAGTGCGTACGTCCGCTTCTAAAAACCATAATTTCCCCGCCGAAGCCGCGCTTTCCATCGGTCCGTGATAATACCAATCCTTTGCCGTTTGACGCGCGTCCGCATACGCAAAAGGCGAGGCAAAAAAATCGATATTAGGATCACGTAGCAACGTGGAAATTGCATGATGCCCGCGATCGCACGACGTTTGTCCTACGTAGCCGTAAAACGTACCGACCAGCAGATCACCGTTTAACCCTTTCGCATGCGCGGCAAATTCTTGAATCGCGCGCGCAAAACCTTCGCCGTAAAACCGCATATAGTCGCCAAAATACCGCCGCTTGCTTTCGTCTTGTAGGGGCGCGCGGTCATGCGCGCAAGCGTATTCTCTATCGGGCATGGGCATCTCATCAAACGCCTTTCCGTATTTTTCTTGCAGCCAAAGTCCGAACGCTTTTCTGGCTGGCAAAGAATAATCGAGAGCCCCCGTCCCCGTACACATAGCAAGCCACTCTTCCGTTTGCATCGCCGCAATCTGTATTGCAATCACGTTTTCTTGGAAAGTAAACGTGCGCAAATATGCATATAATTTTTCTAAAAACAACTTAGCGTCCGCTTTCCATTTTTCGGAAAATACCGACTGCATATACACGTTACCGTCGCTGTTTTCGGTGAGCTCGTCAGGATTTTCCCTGCGCCACCATTGGGGCGTATTGAGATTAACGCGGAGCATGACGTACGTTTTTTGCCTGCCGCTTTCCACAATCTTCTTTACACTGTTATACAAAGGGGAAAAATCGTAAATATCCCGCGCTTTCCAAATATGATCGTTAAACGGACGAATCCCCGAAAATTCGTTGATCGGGCAATCGCCCATATACACGCAAGCGCAAAACAAATCGTACCCCGCCAACTGAAACCCCTTATAATCCGCGTTGTTTTCCAAATAAGACATATACGCCGCAGGGGCTACCCGTTCCCCGTCCGCTTCAATCATTAAATTGTCTTGCGATTTTACAACTTTTGCTTTCATGATTTTTGCTATTTTTTATAAAAATTACCATTTTTTGGAAAATGCGCACACTTCCACATTATCCATTTTAACACACATTTTTACCTTTGTCATTACTGTTAAATTGCAAATATATGCTCTAAAATTGCATTTTTTTGGAAAAGTTGCTATTCTTTACATAAAAATTAAAATTGCTTTTTTACCAAAATTACAAAAAAAATAAAATTAAAAAAATGCAAAAATGCTTGACTTTTCAAGGTTTTTGGCGTTTTTTTGGGTTGTTTTTTTGCGACCAAAAAAAATATTTTTGCGTTTTTTACTTTTTTTTTACAATCGGAAATCAAAAATTCAGTTCTCAAAAATCTCAAAAAATAGTATTGACATTTTAAGATTGTAGTGTTATAATGTGACTATGGACGAAAAAAAGAACAGTAAAATTTATCCTTACGTCGGACACATTTCCGAAACGGAAGGTCCTTCGATCAGCACCTTCGAGCAATGTTCTCCTTGGAAAAATGCAAACACGTCCTTTTATTGGGTAAACTTTGAATACCCCCTGTACCACGGACAAACACATTGGGAAGTTGCCATCGTGCTCAGCGATCATATTTTACACCGCATCAACGGCGAAGAAAAGATGATGACGGCTGGTATGGCATGCATTATCGGTCCGAAAGATAAGCACGCGTTTTTCTATCCAAACCGCGTGAAAAATCAGTACCAAGCCATCTGTATTGCCGCGCAAGACCATTACGTACGCGAGCTGCTTAATATGTATTCGCCCACGTTGTACGACGAAATCTGCAATACGCCGCAGCCCTTGTACTTTTCTCTTTCCCCCAACTCATTGGAAAAATTTACAAATATGTTTTTGGATATTCAAACCTTGAAAGACCAAAGCACGCCGTACACCGAACAACAATGTAATATTATTTTCTCGACGATTTTATTAAAATTTATCGAACAATGGCAAAAGGGACAGAGTATTCCGTCCATATTAAAGCCGCTGATCCAGCAATTGAACAATCCGCTGATCACCAGCGAACAGATCAAGGCGGCGCAGCAGGATCTGCCGTACAGTTATCCGCAATTGACGCGTATCTTTAAAAAACACATGCATTGTACGATTACGCAGTATGTCAACCGCACCAAGCTGCAATACGCAAAAGACTTGCTCTCGCTTACGGATATGACCTTGATGGAGATTACAAACGAACTCAATTTCGAATCCCCCAGCCATTTCCACAGCCTGTTTAAAAAATATTTCAATATCACCCCCGCCGAGTACAGAAAGAATAACTCCGTTCTGCATCACGACGGCGAATAAAAATTAGCAACACGGCAAACGCCGTCAAGCCCCACACGGGTTTGACGGCGTTTTACTGTTTACGCTTTCGATATTGCAGGGGGGTGAGCCCCGTTATTTTTTTAAAACGTTGAATAAAATTATTGTAATCGGCAAAACCCGTTTGCTCGGCAACCGCCGTTACTGAAAGATTGGTCGCGGTCAAAAGGTGTTTTGCGCGCGCAATTTTCCGCTCTAAAACGTATTGTTTAACGGGCACAGCAAAGCTCTCGCGAAAAATCGCATATAATTGCTGACGGTTTAAAAAGAAATTTTTGCACAGATCTTCTGCCGTTAACGGTTCGTTTAGGTTTTCTTCAATAAATTTTTTCAACCTTTCCGCAAGGTCGTTTTCTTTGAGTAAAATTGCCTCGGAAAGCCAAAATTGCAAAATACACGATTGTAAGATTTCACAGGTTGCCGTTACTTGCTTTTCGGTAAGCAAAATCAATTTTTCATAGGCATTTTGCAATTTTTCAGGGTCAATACCATTTTTCACCGCATAGGCGCGGACGTCCTTTTCCGTCCCTACAATACGGTATTCCCCAAACAAAATGTATCCTATAATCGTCTTTTCAAAGCGAATGGGCGTAATCGTTTCCCGTATGCCCGCATGGCAAAGATAGGAAAAGGTACGGTTTGTCTTTTTGCAAAGCGCGCACGACTCTTCATCCGATTGTCGGCATTTTTCCATGCGTTCGGGCGAAAGGCGGATCATTCGGCAAAATTCCGTCAAATACCCTTCGGGTGGATAGGACGTTAAAAATTGAAAATCCTTGTCAAAAATGCTGATCGGCGTTTGCAACAACTCGTATACGTTTTCCAAAATCGTCGCAAGCTTTTCTTTGTTATATTTTATATCCATAATCCTATTTTATCATATTTTTTATACAAAAACAATGTTTTTGCGTATATTTTTATCTATTATTTATAGATAAAGCATGCTATACTGACAAAAAAGTGTGGCATTTCGCACTGCGGGAGAGCCAACAAAGGAAAACTATGGACGAAAGAAAGATAGGAAATAAGGCACAGATTTGCTTTGCGCAAGACGTCAAAATTGCGGATAAGCGTTGCATTTTGGTGCGTCATGGCGGATTAGAACTGCTTTTTAACAAGGACAACGCTCTGGATATCGTTTGGGCGAATTTCAAGGGAGTAAACCTGTCCTTTTTAAGTAAGAACGGCTTAAACGACGGCAAACGGGACTTTACGGGCAATTTCGAAGGCGGATTTTTATATACGTGCGGCATGGACAACGTATCGGGATGCGTGGCGGATAAGCCCGTCCATGGCAGTTTGCATTACACGAAAGCGGAAAATGCTTACCATTACGAAAAGGACGGCGCAATCTACGTTTGCGGCGATATTAAAGAAAGCGCGCTGTTTGGCAAAAATCTTGTTTTGCACCGCTCGTATAAAATCACGGCGAATGGGTTAGAGATCAACGACACCATAGAAAACGCCGACTTTCAAGACAGCGAATACGTCCTGTTGTACCATATCAACTACGGCTATCCGTTTTTGGACGAGTGTTTGCAATTGGATATTCCCGCAACGGCGAGCGATCCCCTCACCGAGATTGCCAAAAAGCGTCAGGCGGACATGTTAAAGATCACCCCGCCGATCGACGGCAACAACGAAGACGTGTACTATCACACGCTTTCACAAGGCAACGTCCGTCTTTGCAACCCCGATCTTGGCATCGCAATCGGCATGGAATACGACGTAGCCGATTTCCCCGTCACCTTACAATGGAAGAGTATGAAAAGCGGAGATTACGCGTTGGGGATCGAGCCCGCGCTCACCCGTTTCGACCGTTTTGAAATGCAAAAAATCAAAGCAAAAACAAGTAAAACTTATCAAATAAAAATTCATTTTCAATAAGGAGAACAATGATGAAACTCAGCGAAAAATTGTTTAAAGAAGGCAACGGCATTTTGCGTTTGAAACCCACGTGGGTACCCAGATCGTTCTGCCGCCCCGGCAAGCGTATCAAGCTGCACCCCGACGATTATTACGTGTTGGGCTTGGAAAGAGGGGGCATCGACGAAAGATGGTTCGCCTCCACCACTTGGGCAGAGAACGGTCCTGCAACCCCCGATGACGAAGGGCTTTCCTACGTCGTTTCTAAAGACGGCAGCGAGCAGATGCTGCTTCGCGACGTCGTGGACGAATTAAAAGAACAGGTGATCGGCGACCTGTGGGATAAATATCACAAGTGGCCTATGTTCTCGAAATTCTTCGACAACGCAGGTCCTTTGCCCCACCATATCCACCACCGCGACGAACACGCAAAACGCGTGGGCGCGGAAGGTAAACCCGAAATGTATTTCTTCCCCGCACAGGTGAATAACCACGGCGGCGAATTCCCTTTCACGTTCTTCGGTCTTAATCCCGAATGTACGAAAGAAGAAATCAAAAAATGCCTTGAAAACTTCCATAAAGGCGACAATCATTTACTCGATTATTCGCAGGCGTACAAGATCGAACTCGACACGGGTTGGGACGTCCCCCCCGGAGTTTTGCACGCACCCGCTAGCCTTTGTACGTACGAACCGCAATTTGCGTCCGACGTATACGCAATGTATCAATCGGTTCTTTACGGCGGTCAATGCGTTTCGGAAGACCTGCTTTGGAAGAACTGTCCCGAAGAAGAAAAGGGCAACTTCGATTATCTGATGGACGTAATCGATTGGGATTTAAACGTCGACCCCGACTTCAAGAAAAACCGTTTCATGCGCCCGATTGTCGATCACGAAGACAGCGCGCACAAGGAAGAATGGGTGTGCTATAAGAGCAAGCTGGCTTGCGCAAAACGCCTTACCGTATATCCCGGTCAGAAAGTTACGATCAAGGACGGCGCGGCATACGGTATGATCATGTTGCAAGGTCACGGCACGTTCGGCGGGCACGTGATCGAAACGCCTGCGCTGATCCGCTACGGTCAGCTCACCCACGACGAATATTTTGTCAGCGCAGACGCGGCAAAGAAAGGCGTTGTCATTGAAAACCTTAGCGAAAGCGATCCTATCGTCATGCTGAAACATTTTGCAGAAAATCCCGATTTGGAGAAACTGAACAAATGAAAAAATGGTATGAAGGCGTATATCGTCGGCAATTGACGGATATGCATATTCACGATTGCGACGATCGGTTTTTGTCGAAGTTTAACGCGGACGAATATTACGAAAATTTGTTACGCGCAAAAATCCAAAGCCCGATGATTTATCTGCAATCGCACGTAGGACTTTGCAATTATCCCACCGAAACTGCGCGCACGCACAAACGTTTTTTGGAAGGCGAAAACGAGATCAAAAAGCTGATTAAAAAATGCAAGGACGGCGGTATGAAAGTCGTCGGGTATTACAGCTTGATCTTCAACAATTGGGCAATCGAAAACCACCCCGAATGGGAAATGCTGTACGCGGACGGTACGACGTGGCGAGATCACGGTCAGCGGTATGGGCTTTGCTGTCCAAATAACCTTACCTATCGCGATTTCGTTAAGGTGCAAATCGACGAATTGGCGCGCGAGTTTAAAAATCTCGACGGGTTATTCTTTGATATGCCCTATTGGGAAGTGGCTTGCCATTGCGACGCCTGCCGTAAAAATTTCAAGGCGGAAACGGGCTATGATTTACCCGAAAAAACCGATTGGAACGACCCCGTATGGCTGCGTTACGTAAAAGCGCGCCAAGATTGGATGGTCGATTTCGTGCGTTTCGTGCGCGCCTATACCAACGAAAAAATGCCCGAAGTAACGGTGGAATTTAACTACGCCGCCGTGATCGGTTGTGATTGGTTGGGCGGCTCGACCGAAGGCATCAATGCCGAGTGTGAATTTACGGGCGGCGATCTCTACGGCGATTTGTATTCCCATTCTTTCGCGGCAAAATATTACTACGGCGTAACGAACAACCAGCCCTTTGAATACATGACTTGCCGTTGCGACAAAACCCTGCGCGAACATACCATTACCAAACCACAAAAGACATTGGAACGGGAAATTTTGCTTACCGCGGCGCACCACGGCGCGTCGCTGATTATCGACGCCGTAGACCCCGTAGGCACTCTGGATCAGCGTGTCTACGAACGCGTCGGCAACGCCTTTGCCCGCCAAATCCCCTTTGAACCTTATATGTCCAAGGGCAATTTGTATGCGGAAGTCGCTGTGTACTTTGACAGCAAGACCATGTACGACAAAAAAGGCGGCGATAAATACAATAAAACCTGCGCGATCGGCGCAGTGCGAAAGCTCGTTGAAGCGCATATCCCCACGGCAGTCATTTCTAACGGCAGCATGCGCGATTTGACTCAATATCAAATGATTATCGCGCCCTGCCTGCAAGATTTTGACAACGACGAACCGTTAAAACTAATCGACTACGTGAAAAACGGCGGTACGCTGTATCTTTCGGGCAGATCGGACAGTCGTTTAATCCAAGAATTTTTCGGCGGCAAAGTCGTTGGCGAAACGTATGAAAACGAACCGTATACAGGGGTACAGCTCGGCGCAAGAGTGTATATGTCCCCCACGGAAAGCGCAGGCGATTTATTTGGCGAATTCAACGCGGAATATCCCCTGCCCTTAACCTATTATTTGCCCCTTTTGGCTGGCGCGAAAGGCGACGTGAAAGCAACGGTTGCTCTGCCCTATGCCCCGCCCGATAACAACGATTTATTTGCGTCCATACATTCCTGCCCCCCTTGGCAGAACACCGATTACCCTGCGTTTATCGAACAGTCTTACGGCAAGGGCAAAGTGATTTGGTGCGCGGCGGAGATCGAATACGACGAACGCGACGCATTTAAGACTTTGTTCAAGAAGATCGTAAACGACAATATCGTGAAAAAGTACGATTGCCAGGCAGGCGCGGCGATCGAATGCGTGGTGTTTGAAGATACCGACCTTTCTCTCGTTTCCTTGTGCGATCTGCAATACGACGAAACTAAGACCAGCGACGTTATTCCATTCTCGTTTAAAACGGCGAGAAAGCCCAAATACATTAGAAATATCGGCGAGAATAAAAAGTTGCGTTTCCATTTTAAAAAGGGCGTATGTTCAACGACCTTGTCGGTCAACGATTTCGTTATGTTTGAAATCGTCTATTAAAAGCAAAACTCTATAAAAACGGAGCGCGGCGGTTGCTTTTGCAACCGCCGCTCCTTTATTTTTTACTTTTTATGCGCTTTTACTTCTTTTCCAGCTTGATACAAACGATATACGTCGTACCTTCAAAACGGTATTTGCCGCCGTCACCCGTTGCGCAGAAGATATGCGTAGGCTCGCCGTTTTCGTCGAACAAGACGCACGGACGCTCCAAATTCCCCTGCGTCGTCACTCTGCCGTCCGTCCACTCGACCGTGCGGGAATACACCTTGGGGGTGTCACCGACCTTGAACGTCTTGCAGTCGTCACTTTCCGCATAAAAACCGCTGCCCCATTCGCCCGTCACGCCATAGCCGCCGTTTTCCACGTCGTCTTTCATGACCGCGCAGAATTTTTTCTTTTTATCGTCGTACCAAATAAACGGGTCTTCCAACGCCATATTGTCGTCTTTAAAATCAAAAATCGGCTCGTCCGAAGTCCGTTCAAATTTCCCATCGGGACTGTCCGCAACGGCAACGCCGATCTGCAACGGTTTCCCGATCGCTCTACGCGATTTATAAATCATATAGGATTTACCGTCGGGCATAATCGCCACGGATGGGTTGGTCGTAATCGTGCAATCCCAGTATCTGCAATCGCGCGGTTCTAAAAGCGGAGTGTCGCGACGAACAAACTCGCCGTTGATATCGTCGGCAACCGCCAAGCCAATACGCTTTCGATTCCACGTTTCAATCGCCAAATATTCGCTAATATCAATATCCCGCTCGGGTGGATCGACGTGGTAAGTCGTGCCCATGTAATACAGATAATATTTTCCGTTGTATTCCTTAATGCAGGTATTGTGCGTGTTCATACCATCGAAATATTCGCGACCGCGACGAGGCAAAACGACGTTTTTAAACTCGTACGGACCTTCGGGCTTGTCTGCGACCGCATGAATGACTTCGCTGTTGAAAACCCAGTTCCAACCAAATCCACGTTTTTCTTCCCAACGCGAAGAGAACATGTGATATTTGTCGCCAACCTTGATCACCGAACAATCCCAAAGATAATATCCGTCCAGCTGAAAAGCTTTCGTCACTTTACCCGCTTTATATCCAAAATCGTTTTTCATAGTCTGCCACCTATTTTCTTTTTGCTTTGCATATATTTTATCACAAAATACATTTTTGTCACTACGCTAAAATTGCAAAAATATGCTGTAATATTGCACCGTTTATTGCGCGGTAATCTTGCCGCTCGCTTTGATTTCAGATTGCACTTTTCCGTCCTTATAACGACATTCAATCCGTAACGTTCCGTGCGGGAATTTTAATTTCGCGCGGATAAACCCAATCCCGTCGACGTATTTAGGCTTTATCTCAACGTTGCGGAAACCCACGTCCGCTTTAAGTCCAAGCAGCCCGTAAAACAATTGTTTTATGCAAGCGCCGAACATGGGATGATTGTGCGATCCCTCCCCATTCCACGCTTCCCAAAGCGTCGTTGCGCCTTGCGCGCGCATATATCCGTAGGACGGGTATTCTTCCCGTGAGAGCAGGTTATAAAGGAGTTGCGCTTCGCCGATTTTCGCTAGATATTCCGTCAATATATCCGTACCGAAAATGCCCGTATCGAAATGCCCCAACTCTTCGTATTTTTTTACAAGATTTTCTTTCGTTCTTGCGTCGCCCAACCCGATAAGCAGAGCAAATGCGTTCGCGCCTTGCACGCCGCCACAAAAATCCCCCGTAGCATGTTCAAAATACGCCCGCTCAATCGCCGATTTCGCCCTTGCAATCTCTTTACTAAAATCATCATGCTCGTCGAGCAAACCACCGATTTCTTGCACGATCTCCATACAACGAACGTAGTAAAAAGTATTAACGAACGGTTCGGGAATCACGACTTTGTCCACCGTACACCAATCCCCCAAGCACCAACCGCCGCTCCGTTCTTTCACCACCAAGCCGTCTTCGCAAAAACCTTGCATGCAACGCAGATATGCCAACATATTTTGATAATACTTTTTCAAAATACGCTTATCACCGTACATCTGATAATAGGCGTACGGTACGAGCACGATTGCGCCGCCCCAACCGCCCGGACCGCCGCCACCGCCAAAAAATGGCGCGGTGTGCTGTACGTGCCCGCTGTCGACGTCTTGGCAATCCGCTATGTCCCGTATCCATTTTTGATAAAAAGAACGGCTATCCGTCAAAAGCATCGTGGTTTCTGCGCCAAGTTGCCCATCGCCCGTATATCCCAGCCGCTCTCTGTGCGGACAATCGGACGGTACGCCGCTATGCATATTAGCAAGCTGCGTACGCAAAAAAGCGTCGAACAGCCAATTGATATTTTCGTCACCGCAGGTAAATTCCGCCGTAACTTTTACGTCCGCGCAAATAAACCAAACTTCCAAGCTTTCCACGTCGCCGAAAATTTCAAAATAGCGGAAACCGCTGTACGAAAACCACGGATGAACGGTACGACCTTGCGCGTTTTTATACACGTTTTCGGAAATTTGATACGTGCCGCCTGCCGTGGAAAAATCCAACTCGCCCTGCTCGCTGAGCTCTTCCGCGTGGCGTACGCGCACCGTCGCGGAAAGCGCCTTTAAACAGACAAAGCCCGATATATTTTCTCCCACGTCGTAAATAGCGCTTTCGGCGGTTTTCCCTATCAGTTTGGGTTGTATCTTTTTACGGACGGTATCGTTTTTACAACGCTGCTTTAACAGTTTCGCTTTGGGCGCAGCGACTACGCGCACGGGCAATCCCTTTTTCTCGACCTTGCCATTTTGTAAAATATCAAAATCAAACGCCGCGTAATCGTGCGTTTCCCCATAAAAGAGATTATTCTCCGTGATAAAGCTTTGCGCGACGGTTTCCGTTCCATCGGAATAAATCCTGCGCGTCTTTCCGTTTTCTTGCAGGCGTATTTCATAACGGAGCAATAGCTCGTCGCCGAACCACGTGTTCCCCTCGCAACAACGTTTCGTTTGGCGGTAAAAGCCGTTTCCAAGGAGCACCGCCAAGACGTTTTCGCCGTCCTTCAAATACGCCGTCAAATCGTGCGTATTATAATAAATCGTGTGCGAAGTACGGTCGGGAAGCGGATAGGCAAAATGCGTAAAATCACGTGCGGAATAATCGGAAACGGCGGGTTTAAAAAACTCGTTTCCCACCCTTTGCCCGTTGATAAACAGCTCGTAATAGCCCAAGCCGCAAATATCGATGACGGCGTTTTGAACGTTGTTTGCCGTGAACGTTTTAATTATGATCGGCGCGGAAAATTCTTTTCCGCAACCAAGCCATTTTGCATTTTTATCAAACATCACCTTTCTCCTTTTCCTAGGATATTATAACGCACTCAGTTTATCATATCTTATACAACTTGTCAATAGAATATAGAAACTAAAGTGAACGCACCACAAAGGGGTACGTTTCCGTTTATTCTATATAATCGTTCGCTTCTTGCAGGGTGGGAATAGACGGTTGCGCTCCCTTTTTCGTGCAAGCAATCGACGCTGCTTTGCTGCCGAATCTCGCCGCGTCTTCCAAAGTATCACCATCAGCAAGACGCGCCACCAAACCGCCGCAAAACGTATCCCCCGCCGCCGTGGTATCTACGGCGGTTATTTGCATACACGGGTATACCCTTTCGTCCCCTTTCGTCACAATTTTATACCCTTTTGCACCAAGGGTTACAATCAGTTTTGCGCACGTTTCCGCTAAAATTTTTTCCGCGCCGCCAAGGATTTCTAACTCCGTTTCGTTGGGGATAACCCAATCACAATATTCCAAGTACGGCATAATCCCCACGTTTGCAGGCGCAGGATTGAGCACGACAAACATGCCTTTTTCCTTTGCCTTTTGCAAGCCGTAACCGATCACGTCGATCGGGTTTTCTAGCTGCGTCAAATACAAATCCCCCGCGCACGCATTCTTTAAAAAGCCGTCTATATCCGCCTTGGTTAAACAGCCGTTCGCTCCCGCGTCGATTATAATTCTATTTTCGCCGCCCGTTACGACGATAACCGCCGTACCCGTCGGCACGCCCGCCACCATCCGCACGCCAGAAACATCTATGCCTTCCTTTTGAAAAGCTACCAACGATTCTTTCCCAAACGAATCGTCACCCACACATCCGCACATTTTAACCTTCCCGCCAAGGCGCGCCGCTGCAACGGTTTGGTTTGCCCCCTTGCCCCCATGCGCCGTGAAAAATCCGTTGCCCGCAACCGTTTCACCGCCCGACGGCATATACGGCGCGGAAATTACAAAATCCGTATTGATACTGCCAACAATAAAAATATTCTTCATCTTTCACCTATCACGCGCTTTATCGCGCTAAATTTATTTCCCTTTGATATGCGCCATCGTCAATTGCACTCTTTCTGAAATCTTGACTTTGTCAAGGCCGAAAATATTCGTATACAACGTATCGTTAATAGGTTTTGTCCAATAATCGGGAATCGATTTAATCCCGTTCGCCATACCCAAAACCGACCCCACCGTCGCGCCGTTGCAATCGGTGTCAAAACCCGTTTCTACCGACATACAAATCGACTTACCATAGTCCCCCTTGCCGTATAAAAGCGACGCTACGACAATCATTGCGTTCGGGTGCGTATGACACCAATCGTTGGTGTATTCGTTGTATCTTTCATGAATCATTGCAAAGCAGTTTTCTTGTGAAACACCGCCACGGTAAGCGTCCAATACGCGCATCACTTCTTCATACAATCTGGACGTATAGGGAATTTCCGCAAGTCCGCCCAAAATAATTTGCTCGATATCGTTCGTCGTTGCCGCCACCGCAAGCATCGCCGATACGAACATTTCGCCATAAATACCGTTTTTGATATGAGATATGGAAGCGTCCCTAAACGCCATTTCCGCCGCCAATTCGGGGTTGCCAGGGTTGATATATCCGAAATAATCCCCGCGGATCTGCGCGCCGATCCATTCCCGATACGGGTTTTTATAAACTGCCGATTCGGGCGGAGCAAACCCCTTTATAAAATTGCAAAACGCCACCCGTTCCGCCGTGCAATAGGCGTCTTTCGGTTGATATTTTAACCATGCCGCCGCAACGTCGTGCGACGTAAAGTCCTTTCCGCAAGCTTGGATAATTTCCTGCGCAAGCACGACGTAATTCATATCGTCATCCGCGGGCATACCGTCGATTTCGTCCGCGTACGGTCTGCTCTTGAAATTGAAAGTATATTTATCGACGTCTTGTCCGTCTAAATCCGTTCTGTAAATATAGCGATGCATCGGGTAATTTCCACTATTTTTCAGCACGGGAATTAGTTCGTTCGTGCGGGCGGCCTCGACCGATTTTCCCAGCATACATCCGCAAATTCTGCCCATCCAAGCCCCGTAGATTTTATCGGGCAGGGCATTTTTATCACAATTATACACCCGCTGGGCGTTTTTTCGCAAAGCCTTAATTTTGTCCAATTCGGACGGCTCTACGTACGAGTATCCTTCTTTTTGCTTTGCCGAACGCACGACTTCGAACAAAACGTCGCCAAATTTTTTCTTAATTTCACCTTTGGAAAGCCTAGAAACGGCGTAAAAAACGTCCTTATATCTTTCCACGTCCAACCCTTCGGCAAGCGATTGTTCGTATTCGATCGTTAAGTCAGCGGGATAAAATTCCCAATCGTGAATATTTTGATATTGCGGTTTCAGCGGACGGTTTTTGCCCATTTCTTCCACGACGCGGTTGTCGTTACCCAAGATAAGAGCGTCGAGCGACACGTCAAAATATTTCGATATAGAGATGATTTTTTCCAAATCGGGTGTGGAAATCCCGCTCTCCCATTTTTGAACGGATTGTTGGGAAACGCCGAATATTTCGGCAAATTGCGCCTGTGTTAATTTTGCCTCGTTTCTCAGTTTGTTGATAATACGTCCTATTTCCATAATCACACCCCATAGAGTTCTTTATACCTATTATAAGGGCGCGACGGTAAAAAATCAAGCACTTTTAATTTGTTTTATATACAACCGTGGGTTGTACGAAATATTTTTGTCGTCCGCGTAAAAAACGCACCCCAGCGGGTGCGTTTTGTTGTGTTGTTCACGCATATTACGCCACGTATTCTACTACGTATTCGATAATTTCCAATTGATTATTCTCGACATCGTACAACAAACAGATAAAATAGTATTCGCCACTCTCTTTGGGAAGCCGATTGATTTCTTTCGTGTCCACATTACAAATGAGAAAGTATTCGTGTTCACTGCCGTAATCATCCGCGACAATTCCGACAAAATAAGTTGGAAGAGTCGTCATCCATTTATCGTCTGCCGCCATTTCTCGTTCAAAAGTTTCGACTTTGTCATCGTCAAAATAAACGTAACAACGCGCTTTCGTTTTTTTGTTCCCAGCTCCGTCATCGTACGCCTCGTCTTCTGACTGAATTAACCTGTATACAGGAATATCGATCCCGATTGTTTCTTCCGCTTTTATTAAAAGCTCGTCGCTGTGCGAATAGGTTAATGAGATTGCCCCAAACAGCAACCCAAAAACACTTAACATCCCCGCCATAAGCCCGCCTATAATAACGTTCTTTTTACCGCCATATCCCTTTCTCTTTAACAGCATACCATAGACGATCGAGCCGAGCGGAATAAGTACGTAGAGGAAAAATATCCAGTAGTATTCCTCGGGAAAATCCGTATTTTTCGCCACAAAGCCAAGCGTTACAAACGCAAGCGGAACGGAAAAAATGGAAAAGACAAATAAAAGTATAGAACCTACTTTCCATTCCTTTTTGAACGAACAAACAAGAGTTTTCTTGTCGGGATCTTGCTGATTTTGCAGATTTTGCGGGGCTTGATCTGCCGTACATTGTGACAAATTCGTTTCTGTGGGGATTTGCGCCGCGTCTAACATCTCGTCAATGGACACTCCGAAAATCTCTTTCAACCGCACCAAATTATCAACTGTTGGCAGTGTTTTGTCCATTTCCCAAAGGCTGATAGTTTGTCGACTGACCAAAAGCCGCTGTCCCAGCTCCTCTTGTGAAAAACCGCATTTCTTTCGATAATATTGTATTTTTTCGCCAACTGTCATAATCGCTCCCAAAGGTAATTTTTTGTTTGCTTTTGGCGATTTTATTGTAACATATACCGCAAAAATTGTAAAGCATTTTTTTCTTGCGGCTGTCAAGCGGTACTTGCAGGTCTACGCACGCCCCCTAAGCACCGTTTTTCGCTCGTCGCGTGGACCAATGTTTTCTGCGTATTCCCTTCGTTTTCGTGCGTTTCATACCAAAAAAGAGAACACCCTATCGGTGTTCTCTTTTTTGGTGCGGACGAAGGGACTTGAACCCATACGGAGTTACCCACAGGAACCTGAAACCTGCGCGTCTGCCAATTTCGCCACGTCCGCGTTCTATGGAAAATTACGTTAAATCAACGCAATTTCCTTCTTTTGTATTGCTCCGTTCACTCGCTCTATCAGCCAGGCTTTTCCGCCACTCGATACGCTTCCGACGATTTCGCCATTCTCTATAACAAGCGCGGCGTCGTCTTCTATCCCGTAAGCACAGCCCAAATTATAACACACTATTTTATCAAAGTCAAGCATTCTCGCGCCGTAATGGGGAGAAATTTTTCCGTTTATCCAATTTAAACCTTGGAACATTGCGTACTTATCCCCTTCCCCAAGCGCCGCCGCCGAATCGGTATAAATATCCGAAAACCAACAAATCGCGCCCGCTGAAAGCCCCGCGATTACCACGCCGCGCTCGTACGCGTCTTGAATAAGCGGCAGCAAGCCCGACTGTTTCCAATGCTTGATCATAAACACGGTGTCGCCGCCGCCCACGTAGATCATGTCCGCCTTTTCAAACTTAGCGCGCATCTTCTCCATGTCCGGCTCTTTAAACACCGTCAACGCAACGTCCGTCTTGATATTAAACGTCCCCGTATACACTTTGTGGAAGGTGTTATAATAAGGCATGTAATCATGGCTGGCTGTGGGAATAAACAGAGCGTTGGCTCTGTTTTCCCCTGCGTGCTCCTTTGCAAGCGTTGCAATATATTCGTCGATTTTCATCGTCGTACGTTCGCGGAGTTCCCCACCGCCAATCGCTATGATCCGTTTCATTTTTTCTTTTCCTTTTCCAGCTTTTGTATTCCTAATTATAACCCGATTATTTTATCTAAATGCTTAATCGTGTCATCCAAGCTTGTAATCACGTCTTTGATACTCTTTTCATATTCCTCTTCAGGCAAATATCCCTGTTCGGATTCTTTGGAAAGAACTGTAGCTAAATCGTCTAAATTACTCGCAATCCCATCAAAAAGAATATCCTTTTTGTTTTCTACGATTTGATAGGAAAGCCACGCCGCTTCCGCCACCAAAACGCTAAGTTTATGCAATTTGGTCGCACCAAGAAACTTCTGTGCGCCCGAATTTTGTGCAAGAGCCTTTTCCGCGTATTGTTTCGCTTTTAAGCAAGCTTTCTTCACCGATTCAGGGCGCATTTGACGTTTTGTATTCCGTTTCATAAAGCCCATAACGATCAACGCAACTAAAATAATTACCGCGCACGTGCCGTAAGCCAATAAAAGTTTAGCCCCCTTTGCCGAAAGCCCCAATAATAATCCGTTTATCATGCTTGTACCTCCCCGTCCGCTTTACGCACGTGTACGTCCAACTGATCGAAAGGAATTTCGATAGCGTTTTCTTCAAACAACTTCAATATACCCTCCATAAGGTCGAATTTGACGCTCCAATATTCCGACGCGTCCACCCATACGCGGAGCGTGAAATTTAACGAACTTGCGCCGTATTCCGTCAAACGGAAAAAAGGCGCGGGGTCTTTTTTGATACGCTCGTCTTTAGCGATATATTCATTTACGACCGTTTTTACCTTGTCCACGTCCGAATCGTACGACACGGAAAGCACAAGATCCAAACGGCGCACGGGCATTTTGCTGTAATTGATAATCGTCGATCCAAACACCGTATTGTTCGGGATCACAACCGTCAAATTGTCCAACGTAATCAGCTTCACGCTGAATAGTTTAATCTCTTTTACCGTACCGCTCGTTCCGCCAATATCTACAAAATCCCCCGCCTTGAACGGTTTCGTGAAAATGAGCAGAATACCGTTTGCCAAGCTGGCGAGGGTATTTTGTAAGCCCAATGCAACGGCAAGCATCACGGACGAGAGCGCCGTAATAATCCCCGTCGTCGAAAAACCGAGCGACGCAATAAAGATAATGATTAGCGTAAAATACGCAATTAACGCTACGATTGAAGTGATAAAAGACGCCGCTGAATTGTCAATTCTACGACTTTTCGTCGAGTTCTTTTTTACTAATTTTTTGATTACGGAAATGATAAGCAATCCCAACACGAAAACGACGAGCGCTTTCGCGATGACCAATCCGTAACCGCCGAGAAAATTTTTGGTCCATGCTTTGGCTTGATTCCAAATCTCGCTAAAAGACCCTGTCATCAGCAAATTCTTCATTTTTTATTTTTCGCCTTCCAAAATTTATTTGCAATATTTCTCTTCAATGGCTTTGATCTTTGCCAAACGGCGATCGTGACGTTCGCCCCCTTCGTAGTCGGTATTCAAGAACACGTCCACCATTTCTTGCATCATGCCTTCACCTACCACTTTTTCTCCAAACGCGAGCATATTCGCGTCGTTGTGCAAACGAGTAAACTTCGCGCAATACCAATCGTGACAATGCGCACAACGCACCCCAGGCACTTTGTTTGCAACGATTGAAACGCCGATACCAGACGAACATACCACGATACCGCGGTCACTTTCCCCGCAGGCAACCGATTCTGCCGCCAAAACTGCAAAATCGGGATAATCACACGAGTCTTTCGTGTACGTACCGAAGTCTTTTACTTCATGACCGTTCTTTTGAAGGTATGCGATCAACGCGTTTTTGAGATTCAGACCGCCATGGTCGCAAGCTACTGCAATTTTCATAATTTCTGCTCCTTAAAAAATTGATAATTGTTGATTCTCGTCCTTTTGTTTAGGCGTTTCGCCTACTTTTTCGGACGTTTTTTTCTTTGTTTTTGACGAAGTTTTTCTTTCAGTGACATTCGTCTTTTCCGTCTTCGCCTTTTTCGGGGCTTTGGGTTTCGTTTCCCAAGCGTTGCCTTTTAGATCAAGCTTTTCCGTCAGCTGCGACATACCCGCCGCGAGTAACCCGAACACGTACCGATAGCAATTGAGATCTTTGCCGTACGGATCGAGAATTTCATACCCCGTAATCTCCGCAAAGGAATACACGTTATTTTCCGCCTCGTCCAAACTCTTTCCCGCCTTTTTGAGCGCGTTCCAGCGCATATCCATTAAATATTCGCGCTGACGCTCGGTCATGCAAACGACAGCAAACGCGTCCAAAAGCAATTTTTCGGTAAGTTTCGTCGCTAAAAACGTTTCGCAAGCGATACCGTTTTCCTGCAACACCTGCGCAGATTTTGGATTGATAACGTCCCCTTTCTTCGCCGCTATGCCCGCAGAACGCACGTCAAAGCCTTTTAATTTCAGCCCTTTTAAGCGATTGTCCAACAATAATTGCGCCATTGGAGAACGGCAAGTATTACCCGTACAAACGAATACGATTTTTTTCTTCTTTCGCGTCGCCATTGCGTACCGTCCCCCCTTGTTTTGTCGTTAGTGTTTTATATCGACGGACGTACACGCCTTGCGAAGTCGGTTTAAAACTCCTACCATGACGCCGTCTTTTTTCTTCGGCTCGATCGTGATTAGCACGTCGCAGATTTTTTCCGCTTCGCGCAGAAGCTCGTATAATCGTGCCGCCATTTCCGTTTCCGTTTTTCCCAAATTTAACACGGTCGCCCCCGCTTCCGTAAACGCCGAAACGAGTGCGTCTTCGCAAAGAACCGCCACACGTTCCTCGTGCACGCCCTTGCAAGCCGCCAAACCGTCCGCGGCATTTTCAAACAGCAACGTTTTACAACGCGGAGAATAATGCTTGTACAACACCCCAGGGCTTTTTACCTTTTCCCCGACGGTAAGTTCGGGATTATATTCGTCGCAATCGCCGACGATCGCGGCGATCATTTCCGCCGTAATCAACCCGGGGCGCAAGATCACGGGGATTTCCCCCGTCACGTCGCACACCGTACTTTCAATGCCCCCTTCGCAAATGCCACCGTCCAAAATCAACGGGATTTTCCCGTTAAAATCTTCGTAAACGTGCTGCGCCGACGTCGGTGAAACGTGTTTGGACAAATTTGCGCTGGGCGCAACAATGGGAATATCCACCGTCCGCAAAAACGCTTGCGCGCCCTTGTGCGACGGTACGCGCACCGCCAAAGTATTCAATCCACACGACACGTATGGGCTCACTTTGCCCGTGGACGGATAAACGAGCGTCAACGGTCCCGGCAAAAAAGCTTTGCGTAATTTTTCAGCGTACGGCGGATCGTGGTCGATAATTTTAGAAAGATCGTAGTCCGTATGCACGTGCGCGATCAGCGGATTGTCGGCAGGTCTGCCCTTGACCGCAAAAATGCGCCGTACCGCGCCATCGTCAAAGGCGTTTCCACCCAAGCCATACACCGTTTCCGTGGGCATCGCCAGCACTTCGCCGTCAAATATTAAATTTTTCGCCTCTTCTAAGCTTTCGGGCGTGATGGTTTTGATGTTTGTTTTCATAATTTTGTTAGATTTATAAACCTGCCCGCGGTTGTCTACCGGTAGAGTAAGATAGTAAATTTGGCTGCAAGATCATCTTGCTTACTCAAAGGGAAGCTCGTCGTCGGACGCACTCTTCAAATCACTCTTTCTAGGCGCAGGCGGTTCGGGATACCCGTAATCGTCCTCAGGCGCTTCGTATTCCACGTCGTCGTCATATTGCGCAGGTTGCGTGCCGTACTGCGGCGGCTCGTCTTCGCGGTTTTGATCGTCCACGTCCACAAACTTCGTATATTCGCCGATAAATTTCAAGGACACTCTGCCCTGTTCGCCGGCACGGTGTTTTGCCAAAATCAATTCCGCCGCGCCCTTAACAATTTTTCCGCTTTCCAAATCTTCCTTGCTCGCAAACATTTCAGGACGAGAAATAAACATAACGATATCGGCGTCTTGCTCGATCGCCCCCGATTCACGAAGGTCGGAAAGCTGCGGTTCGTTGGACGTGATACGTCTAAGCTGTGACAGCGCAATAACGGGCACGCCCAATTCTTTTGCCATGATTTTGAGATCACGGGTGATAGACGCGACTTCCTGTTGTCTGTTTTCCGAGCCCGCCATTTTGGAATCCCCGCTGGACATCAGCTGGATATAGTCGATCATGATCAAATCCACCCCGCCTTTTGCCGTCTTTAAACGGCGACATTTGGACTGAATTTCCGCAGGGGTTACGCGGGACGAATCGTCGATATAAATATTGCTCTTTTTCAATCGATCTGCCGCAAGCATCAATTTTTTCCACTCGTTTTTAGACAGCGTACCCGACAGCGCGTTTTTCATGCTCACGTTCGCATACGAGCATATCAATCTTTGCACGATTTCGCTACGCGGCATTTCCAACGAGAACACGGCACAGGTCTTACCTGCGTTGATCGCTGCGTGTTCCACGATGTTCATGGCAAGCGACGTTTTACCCATACCGGGACGGGCTGCCAAGACGATCAGAGCACCCGCTTGCAAACCGTTCGTGATCTTGTCAAAACGTTTATACCCCGTAGGAATCCCCTTAAAGGTATTGGGATCGGATTGCAGCTGTTCGAATTTTTGCAACACTTCGCCCACGATATCCCCATCATCCATACCCATCAGCGCAGAGCGTTCGGTCTGTTTGGAAATATCGTAGATACACTTTTCGGCGTATGCCAGCGACGTTTTGTCGTCCGTACCTTTCATGGACGTTTCAATGATCTTTCTAGACGCGCGGATAAGCTTTCTGTTCACGCTGTCGCGCGCAACGATCTCTTGATAGGACTTATAATTTGCTGCGGACGGCGTAATTTGCGTCAGTTCGGTAATATACGCGATACCGCCCGCCTTTTCGATACTGCCTTCCTTTTCCAACTCGTCCGTAACGGTAACGAGATCGATGGGTTTTCGGTCGTTATACACCCGTTTCATTGCGCGCAAAATATATTTGTGTCCTTCCTGATAGAAATCGTCTTCCGTCAGGCCGTCCACAATATCCGCCGCAATTTCATTATCAATCAAAAGGCAGCCAAGCAGCGCCATTTCCGCGTCGCGGTTATAGGGCATCGTGTTCATTTCGTTTGCCATAATAATTCTTCCTTTCGGGTAGGACGTTTTTTATTCAACGCGTATCTGCCCGTTGTTTTTGTATTTTACAGTAAAGTTTTAAATTCTTCCAAAGTCGTCTTAAATTCGTCCATAGCCGCTTGGAAAGGCGCTTTGCTCGTCAAATCCACGCCCGCTTTTTTCAAAATAGAAACGGGATCGTCGCACCCGCCCGACGAAAGGAATTCGAAATAATCGCGCACCGCGCTTTCCCCTTCGGTCAAAATGCGCTTTACGATCGACACCGCCGAGATGATCCCCGTCGCGTATTTGTACACGTAGAACGAATTGTAAAAATGCGGTATGCGCGCCCATTCGTAGCGAATCTCGTCGTCGTGGATAATGCCGTCGCCGTAATATTGCTTGTTCAAGCCATAATACAGTTCGCTGAGATTTTCTTTGGTGAGCGCCTCACCGTCTTCCGCCTTTGCATGCGCCAACTGTTCAAATTCCGCAAACTGCGTTTGACGGAACAATGTCGCGCGGAAAGTGTCCATATAATAGTTCAGCAAGAATTTTTTCAAATTCTTATCCGTGCTGTTTTTATACAAATGCTTGAGCAAAAGGACTTCGTTGACCGTGCTGGCGATCTCCGCAAGGAAAATCGTATAACCCGATTTCGCATACGGCTGCGCCGCCGAAGATTTATAGCTGTGAAGGGCGTGCCCCATTTCGTGCGCAATCGTAAAAATATCGTTGGTCGTTTCTTGGTAGTTGAGCATTACGTACGGGTGGCAATCGTAAATTCCCGCCGAATACGCGCCGCATCGCTTACCTTCGTTTTCGCAAACGTCAATCCAGCCCTCGTTTTTGCCCTTGCGCAAAAGTGCTTGATAATCTTTACCAAGGGGCGCAAGCCCTTCAATCACGAGTTCGTACGCTTTATCAAACGGCAATTTAATTTCCGCATTATCCACAAGGGGAACGAACACGTCGTACGCGTGCTGTTCTTGCATGCCCGTTACGTCTTTGCGCAAAGAAATATATTCGTGCAAGGCGGGCAAACCGTCATGCACCGATTGGATCAGATTGTTATATACAATCGGATCTACGTCTTCCCCGCTCATTGCCATCGCAATACAACTTTCATACCCGCGCACCGTCTTGTAAAATACGTCCTTTTTTACGTTACCGTAGTAGGACTGCGCAATCGCGTCGATCAAATTGATATACGCGCCGTAATATTTTTCAAACCACTCTTTGCGCTCTGCCGCCGTACCCGAGCGGAGTACTACGCCGTACAATCCGTGGCTCATCTGCGTTTCTTCCCCGTTAAAGCTTGCCTTTGGTAAGTTCAGGTTGGCGTTGTTCAACATCGAGAAAACGTCTTGAAAACCGCCCATGACGTCGCTGCCGAGCGCAAGGAGCTTTTCTTCCTTTGCGCTCAATACGTGCGCCTTAGACTTTTCTATCTTACGGAGCATATATTCGTACGGCGCGAAATCGGGATCGGCGATAAAGCCGTGTAAAACGTCGTCCGAAAGGGTGGTGAGTTCCGGTTCGATAAAAGACAATTTCGCGAAGATTTTCGAAAACATTGCGCCAACCATGGCGAGATTGGACGTGTTTTTTGCAATACGCACGTCTTCGTCGTGGCGCACGTTTGCGTAGATATACAGTTTTTCTAATCGCCGAGAAACGGTGTCGTTAAATCGCAAACAAGCAAGTAGCGTTTCCTTGTCCGCAAGCTTACCTTCAAATACGTAAAAATCGTATTCACCGTATTCTTTTTCAATGTCTTTGTATTCCGTTTCCCACGCCTCGTCCGAAGGGAAAAGGTCGGTCAAATTCCATTTTAAATTTTGGGGTATTTCTTTTCTTTCCAACATCTCTGATTATTCTTTCCTTGATTTTGGACTTTGGTCGAGTTAAAACGGCGGAGATACGAGCAGTTCAAGGCGTATCGAGCACCCCGACGGGAGCGTACATAGACGTACGTGACCAAGGGGTGCGCAGATACAACGCTGAAATGCGACGCATATACGTCGTTTTAATTTTTAAAGCTGTGGATCGGGGCAGGTATATTTCCCCCGCGATTGATCAAACGAGAGCTGTCACAGTTATGCACGGGCATAATCGGCGCGCGCCCAAGTAATCCGCCAAAGCTGACCTGATCGCCCACTTTTTTATCGGGCGCAGGGATAATGCGCACCGCCGTCGTCTTGTTGTTGATCATACCGATCGCCGCTTCGTCTGCTATCATTGCAGCGATCGTCGTCGCAGGCGTATCGCCGGGGATTGCAATCATATCCAAACCAACGCTACATACGCAGGTCATTGCTTCCAATTTATCCAGCGTGATCTTGCCCGCTTCCGCAGCCTTGATCATACCGATATCTTCCGACACGGGAATAAACGCGCCCGACAACCCCCCAACACGCGAAGACGCCATAACGCCCCCCTTCTTTACCGCGTCGTTGAGCATGGCAAGCGCCGCCGTCGTACCGTGACCGCCTACCGTTTCAATACCGAGTTCTTCCAAAATCTGCGCCACCGAATCCCCCACAGCGGGCGTGGGCGCAAGGGATAAATCAACGATACCGAACTGCGCGTTCAAACGCTTTGCCGCTTCTTTTGCGACAAGCTGTCCCGCGCGGGTAATCTTAAACGCCGTACGCTTGATCATTTCCGCCGCGTCCGTCAAATTGGCGTCGGGAATTTTTTCCAAAGCGTGTTTTACAACACCAGGTCCGGAAACGCCGACGTTGACGACTACGTCCGCTTCGCCTACGCCGTGGAACGCACCCGCCATAAACGGATTGTCTTCCACCGCGTTACAGAACGCCACCAGCTTCGCCGCGCCGATACCGTCCTGTTCTTTTGTCAAAAATGCCGCTTCCTTAAACACCTCACCCAGCATTTTGACCGCTTCCATATTGATACCCGATTTCGTCGAACCGACGTTGACGGACGAACAAAGCCGTTTGGTCGTCGCCAAAACTTCGGGAATGGTACGGATAAAAATCCTTTCATATTCCGCCATTGATTTATGCACGAGCGCGGAATATCCGCCTAAAAAGTCGATACCCAACGTCGCCGCCGCATCGTCGAGCGCCTTACCGATCAAAGGGGCTTTTTCAGGAAACGCCGCGCAGAGCAAGCTGACGGGGGTTACCGATACGCGTTTATTGACGATGGGAATACCGTATTCACCCGAAAGGTCAGCCGCCGTCTTAACGATATTTTCCGCCTTTGAACAGACGAGATCATATACTTTTTTTGCCGTTTCTTCCGCCGTATCGCGGATACAACTAAACAGGGACAAGCCCATGGTGATCGTACGAATATCTAAGTGTTCTTCCTGCACCATGGCGATCGTTTCGAGAACGTCGTTATTACTGAACATACCATACTCCTCCGATCAAATGTTGTGCATAGCGTTGAAGATGTCTTCGTGCTGCATATAGATCGCCATGCCAATTTGTTTCCCCAGTTCCGCGCACTCTTTCGCCAAAGCGGAAAGTTCTTGCTTTGCTTCGGCGAGATCCGCGATCATAATCATGGCAAAATATTCACCGAGAACGGTCTGCGAAATATCTTCAATATTGACACCCTTGTCTGCCAAAAACGAGCTTACCTTTGCAATAATACCTTTTTGGTCTTTACCTGTTACGGTTACAACTGCTTTCATACGTATTTCTCCTTTTTTTCTTTTTTTATTCTCTCTTTTTATTTATTCTGCCTGCGGCGTTTGCTCCGCGGTTTTTTCCGTTATCCGTTCTTGCACGGCACTCTCGTCGTCCTCTTCCTGAAATTCCAACGCCTGCTTTTGCAAAATTTCATATTGCACGATAAAATTACTCTGCACGATATATTGCACGTAGTCGCCGCTATCCAGATCAGGCAAAGGCTTTTCCTTGTCCCAAAAGGCTTCGCGCTCCATCCATTCGCTGCGTTTTTTGCTCCACGTTTCAAACACGCAACCCATGACGTCTACGTTGTCCTTTTGCAACGCTTTTTCTTCAAAACAGTAAAAATAATTTTTTTCTTCCCTTTTCAACCCTTCGGATAAATATCCAAGCAATTTATAATAGCGGTTAACTCTGCCAAATTTGATTGCCATAAACGGGAAAATAAGCGTCATATATACGACGGTTGCGCTGATTACGAATATCTTGGGCAATTTCAGCATCGGATCTTTGTAGGGTAAAGATACGTGATAAGCAAGCCACGCGCCGCAAAACGCCAAATACGTCAACGTTGCCGCCCAAAATACGCCTAACGTGCGATTCCTTTGTTTGCACACCGATACATAATCGGCGTCTTTGTAAACGGTTACCATTCTATTTTTCTCCAAATTCTTCGGGTTTATTTGTTGTAAACGAACAGAACGCCCAGCGTATTTTTACCGCAATGGCTGGTAACGATCGAACCGGCTACCGTTTCGATCACTTCGTCAAACTTAAACAATTCTTGCACTTTTTCTTTTGCCGCCGCCACCAGTTCGGGATCAGCCGTCGAATGGGTAATAAAGCAGCGCGTTTTGTCGTAGTTGGGATACATGTTGTAAAGATCGTCGATGTACTGTTTAATGATCACAGACATTTTACCCTTGTATTTCTTGCCAGGCACGAGCTGACCGTTGTCCATCATGATAAGCGGATGAATTTTAAACAAGCCCGCCGCAAGCTTTACCATACCCGAAACTCTGCCGCCCTTGTGCAGATAATCCAAGCTGTCGGGAATAAAGGACGTATTGACGCGGGTACGGAGTTCTTCTACCGCCGCCACGATCTCGTCCGCGCTATTGCCTGCATCACGCATATCCGCCGCCTTTAATACGAGCAAACCCTGACCGGAGGAAAGTGCCATCGAATCGACAACGCGCACTTTACCGTTAAAACTCTCTGCCGCCTGCTTTGCCATGTTGTGCGAACCAGAGCTTTTTGCTGAAATATTAAAGTGGATTACTTCGTCGTAGTTTTCAAGCTCCTTTGCAAAAAATTCTTCATAATCCCCGATGCTGGGCGCACTGGTTTTGGGCAAAATCTTCTTCTCTTCCACAAATTTGAAAATGTCTTCGGGCGTAATATCCACGCCGTCGTAAAAAGAATCGGCATCTAAATTGACCTGCAACGGTAAAATACCGATATTTCTTTCCGCTACCAAATGTCCCAAATCGCAAGTGCTATCCGAAGTAATACGTATACTCATAATTCATTCTCCTTGTGCTAAAAATTTTTATGACTATGTTTTTATTTTTTTAATTCCCGAAAAGGTTTTAACAGGACTTTTTTAATCTTTTCGGGGATCTCTACCAAATATTTTTGCAATCCCTTTTGCCGTTTTAACGCCCAATTCGGCACAGTTGCCGTAACGTCTGCGATCTTATACAACCGTCCGTCCAATTGCGAATATCCCGCGTCTGTTCCGTCTTGGTTTTTAATGCCGTAACGGCTGTCCGAGCTGGTGTTTCGATTATCCCCAAGGAAGAATATTTCCCCGTCGCCCACCGTATATTCAAACGTGTTGCAAACGGCGTTTTTACCCCCTTTGTTTTCGTCGTAATACGCATAGGGCTCGTCCAACGCCACAAAAGGATAATCCTCGTACGCCATCGTTTCATTCCAAGTCCCCGCGTAACAGATCTCCATCTCCCCGTTTTCGCAACGGACAATATCCCCTTCCAAACCGATCAACCGCTTGATAATAAAATGCGTTTGTCTATGGGTGGGCTTTCCTTCGTTTTCTTTTTGCCATTCGGGGATATGGCTGACGTTTACGACGATAATGTCGCCACGCTCCAATTCGTATTCGGGATTTACCACCTTATAAGACAAAAGATATTCGCCGCTGTATAAAGTCTTGTCCATCGAACTGCCCGATACCAATACAAAACTGAAATTGGTCGTCCAAAAATTAAGGAAGAGCATTATCACCGCCAAAACAGAAAGCAAAACCGCGAAAAAGCGCGCGTTGGAACGACGCTCTTCTTCGTTGTATACCTGTTCTTCCTGATTTTCCGTTTTTCTACTCTTTCCAAACATACGCTCTACTCTTTATCCTTAGGCTGTGCTTTCGCCCGTTTTTTCAACTCGTCCCGCGTTAAATTGATATATTTCCCGCAAGTTTTACATTGCAATTTTATATCCACGCCAACGCGCACGATCTCCCACGCCGTACCGCCGCAAGGATGCGCCTTTTTCATGATGATAACCGTACCCGTTTCCAACATATTCCGCACCTATTACCTTGTAGCACGTTACAGCCACAAAATATTTGTAACGGCGTATTCCTTTTCTTCGCCCGCGCAATCAAAAGACAAGCCGCTGCCGTCCGCAAAACTTCTTAAAGATCTCCCGTTCGTTACCGCTTTAAAATCCGCAGCCTTTAAAATGATACGCTTCCACTTGCCGCCGCCTTTGACGTCCACTTGGCAAAGATAACGTTCTTGCTCTTCCATTTCCGCCACTTCAATCTCGACCTGCAACGTCTGCGATTCCGCTGTGTACACGTCAAATTCCAGCATGGCGTTCTCTTCAGGCAAATACATGGGCGAGCTGATTTTGTAGGTCTTAATACCGCCTACCGAATATGCACCCTGAATACCGCCGTAACCCGTCGTAATTTTAGGTACGGCTTCCCGCCACAAAAAGATATTCCCGATCGAATAATCTTCGTGTCGCGCAATACTAAACGAATCCATTTCCTTGCCGGAAAAGAGCATTCTGCTCTTGACCGCGCTGGTATTCGGGTTCGTCAACCGTTTACAGGCGATCTTGGACATAACGCGGAACCCGTTGAAATATTTTGCATAGGCAAACACGAACACGGCAGGCGTGCCCGCAAAAGGTTTTACCGTGTGCACCACCGTGCCGTTTTTCACCGCTCCCCCGTCGATTTTATAGATATGTCTCCATTCGCGGCAGGTCGATTTTTTGTTGGCATCCGCTTCCGCGTAAAAGATCCCGATTTCTTCCAACAAACCTTCCTTATCGCTGCCGACCGTGATTTCAAGCCCATCAGCCGTTTCTTGAAGGGCAACGTTCAACGTGTCGGGAATATAAATTTCCCTGCCCTTTAAATTCTTTTCCAAGAACAAATCCATATTCGCCAAAGCGTACTGACCGATGCACGCGCCGCTTTCTGGCGAATACGCCAAGGCGTTTCCGTCCGTATTTCCAATACGGGAATAGGTATCATACGCACGGTCGCAATCAAATCCCTGATCACGCAACGCGCAGAGCATCAATACCGGACAATTGACGTAAGGCGCGTAAGATTGCGCTTCCGTTGCGGCAATATATTTGTGCCGATTATCGCTGAGATTGTGCGCAATATCGTCGCTGAACTTCCCGATATTTTGTACGGAATGCCAACCCGCCGCATTGATCGGTACACCGCATTTTACGTGCGGAGAAAGCATGGCATGCCAAGCAACTTCGCCGCCCGTTCTAATCCCCACGATACCGATATTGCCAATCTCTTCCTGCGCCCGTAAAAACTCAATCGAATATAATGCCACGTACGTCCACTCGAACCACGTCGTTTCATCGGCAGGCAAATCGTCCGTATGGGTAAAGCCTTGTTGCTGTTCGTAATTCCCGTAGGAAAGCGCGGGCGGGTACACCGTCCGCATCACCCCTTCGCCGTCCGAACTCATTTCCCCCGTATAATCGGGCATCAGAACCGCATAGCCTTTTTGAAGAAAATAATTCGCCAGCTCTTCGTCGGGCGTTACGCCGATATCGTTGAGCAGCAGTATCGCAGGTTGCTTACCCGGTTTGATCGAACGGACATATCGCGCATAAATACGCACGCTGTCATCACCGACTTTATGCCCCGAATAAGACACGTTGCTACGTCTTACGCCGTCACGTTCTTCAATATCCCACTCGCTTATATCCAAAGGATTTTTTAAGTTAAATTTTTTCCATAAAGCTATTGCGCTTACGATCATCGTTCTTTTCCCGACCTATGGTTATTTTTACATCTCTATTTCGTTGCGGCGGTTAGGATTGCCCTGCGTATGGTTTAAAACCGCTCCATACGCACTCTTGAACCGTGGGTTTCCGTTGCGCCGCTCACCAATATTTTATTGTCTATGCGGTGTTTCAATTCTTCCACGTGCGAAATCAATCCCACCGCAAAATCTTTACTCAGCCGTCCCAATACGTCCATGACGACGTTGACCAGCTTATCATCCAACGTACCAAACCCTTCGTCCAAGAAGAAAAATTCAATCGGCCGCATGGATTTTTGACAGATTGCCTGCGAAAGCGACAATGCTAGCGACAAAGAAACCAAAAAGGTTTCACCCCCCGAAAGGGTCTTTACCGCACGGAAGTTTCCACCGTCCAAATTGTCCCCGACCTTGAACTCTTCGTCGTAATGTAAAAAATATCTTCCCGCCGTCAATTTTCGAAGTTGTCCGCTTGCCGATATGCAAATTTCTTGTAAGTATTCGGAAGCGATAAAGCCCAAAAAACGATTGGATTTCAGTAAATTACGCAGTTCTTCGCAAAGGTCCATACGCTTTTGTTTTTCCTGCAACTTTTCGGCAAGAGCACGATTGCGTTCCCGCAAGGCGAGCAAATTATTCAACTCCGTTTCAAGCGTCGCCAAACGCTTGGTAAGCTCCGTATGCGCGCTTGTAATTTCCTGCTTTTGCGCCAAAGCCCGCGCCGCCGCAGTTTCGTCAAAACCGTCGAATTTCGTCTTGTCCGTTTCGTCGTATTTACCCTTGACCACAGCGTATTTTTCAAAAAACGCTCTGCAATTTTCTATCTGTTCATCGTCTAAAGTTTCAATAAGCGCGATCGCGTCCGTCGCCGTAGCAAAACCGCTCTCTTGTACCGCCCTTTCCAACGCGTCTAGCAAGCCCTTTTCCGCATCTTTACAACGCTGCGCCAAGGTCTCTTGCGCTTGTTTTTCCGCCAAATACCCGTTCCACGCCTTTAACGCGTCGTCCAGCTTTCCTTGCGCCGTTGTTTTGTCCGCCTGCAAAACTTGCAAGCGTTTTTCTATTTCCGCTTGCGTACCCAACGCATTCACTTCCGCGTTTTTTGCCGCCAGCGCGTCGTACTGTTCGTGATAACGCGTGCCCTGTTCTATTAAAGCGGCGCGGCGAGTTTCGCTGATCTCATACGCTGATTTTTGCACGTCTAATTTCCGCAGTTCTTCTTGCAAAAGCTTGCGTTTTTGTTCAATTGACTTAAACTCTGCGTTCAGCAACCCTACGTCCAACGTCTTGTCGCTTTCCGTCAGGGTATATTTTTCAATCAGCAACGCGACGTCTTCCGCCGTGGACGGGTGCTTTTGGGAAAGCTCGCGAAGATCGGTGCGAAATTCCCCGTACGCGTCCACAAGCAACACGTCCTTTGCGTTGCGTTTGATATAATCAAGCAAAGATCCGTCCTGGCCTAACGCTTCCAATTCCGTTTCTTTTTCCGCTTTTAGTCCGTCAAAATCCACGTAGGGATTTTCTTTCCCCAATTTTTTATATTCTGCAACGCAGTCCTGCCATTTTTTATAGGCATCTTTTTCTGCTTTGATGTCCGCGTCTGCGCTTTTTACCCGTTCCAACGACACCGACAATTTCACAGCGTTGCCGTCGTAATCGGCTGCCGTAAAGCGCTCTTGCGCCTGCGTATAGTCGCACTCCGCCGATTTTGCATTTTGCTCGGCTCTCATCCCTTTCTGTTGCGCGCGTATCCGCTCGTCACGGTTAGCTTGCAAACCGTCGTATTCCCGTTTTACCGCCTTGGCATAAGGTAACCGCTCCGTCCGTACGCGCAACGTTTCCATTTGCGGCAACTGCGCGGTTAATTGTTCCAAAGTCTTTTTCAACTCGTCAAACGCCGATTTTTCCTTTTGTAATTCCCGCGCCGTTTGGTAGGCGATTTCCGCCTTTTCCAACGCAGCCGCCCTTTCCTTTAACGCCGTCTTCGTCTGTTCAATCTCACTCTTTTTCAGTTCGATATTTTCGTCGTTTCCACTTTCGTTTTGTCCCATCTGACCTTGGATGACTTTCACTTCCGATTCCGCGGCGTAATATTTTTCGCTGACCGCCTTAAACAGCCGTTCCCCGTACTTTTCCAAATCGAAAAGCCGAGAAACGAGTCTTATCCGCTCTGACGGCGTGGATTTGACAAGCGCCGCAAAATCCCCTTGCGGCAGGGCAATACACATTTTAAAATCGGCAAAGGTCAATCCGATAATTTTTTCCAAGGCGTCGTTTACGTCGCGCGTGCCGTCGGCAAGCGCAAACCACCCGCCGTCTTTAAATTCGTACAACTGCGCTTTGCCCACGTTGTTTTTACGGCGACGCTCTCTATGTACCCGAAAAGTCCGCCGAACACCGTCCATTACGATTTCAAAATCAAAGGTCACGTATGCGCTATCCGCGCCGTAGTGAATAAAATCCCCGCCGCTGCTCCGTTCAATCTGTCCGTAAAGAGCCAAGTGGATACAGTCCAAAATCGTGCTTTTCCCACTCCCGGTGTCCCCGAAAATACCGAATACCCCGCCCGACAAAAGGGCGCGGAAATCAATTTCCGTCTTTTCGGAAAAACTGTTGATTCCGCAAAATTCAAGGTAAATCGGTTTCATATTTGCTCCTTATGTTTCGTCCAGTTCCGTCAACGTCTGCAAAAACAGCGTCTTTAATTCTTCTTTCGGCTCTGCGCCGTAATGCGTTTTATAAAAAAGGTCGAACAGGGTTTCACTTGACAGCCCTTTGCGGCTTTCAAACGCCAAGTTTTCTTCCGTACGCACTTCCGCAATCAACGATACGAGATTTTTGTTGGCTGAAAGCGCCTGCGCGTCGCTCGCCACCAAAGGCGCAGTCAAAATCAACTTCATCTCCACCAGTTCGTCAGGATAAGCCTGCAATAACGTCAACGCGCTCTCCACGTCGTCCGCTTGCAATCGCACGAGCTTTTTGCCCTTCGTCAGCGGTACGTCATGCAAATCTTGTACCCCGTCCGATGTCAAATCAAACACCTTTACGCCCTTATCCGCGCGCTCGTCAAAAGCGTATTGCAGGGGCGAGCCGCTGTAATAACAATGCCCTTTGCCCATGTGCTGCTTTTTATGCAAATGCCCCAGCGCGATATAATCGCTCTTTGGCAGAGCGTCCACGGGAATCGCGCGCGCACCGCCAAGATCGATTTCCCGTTCGCTGTCCGATACCGCGCCGCCCGCCACGAACAAATGTCCCACGAAAACGGACGGGAGTTTGTCTACGTTGCCGCTCTCCCCTTCTTCGATCCATTTTTGCATTTGCTCCACGTAAGGCAGTTCGGATTTTTCTTCCTTAAATCTCGCTTCGTTGGGATAGGGCAGAAAGGACAAAAATACCTTTTCCCCTTTTTCGTTTACGAACGTCGCATAGCCCTTACCGCTCGCAATCGGACGTACGGGACGGACGGTGTCGCCAAAAGCAAACATTCTCCGTTCGTTGCCGATAATATAAATCCCTTGCTCCTGCGAAAGGGGAGCGGCAGCAGATAAACGCACGCCGTCGTCGTGATTGCCGCTGACAATCACCACAGCGCGGTTTTCCCCCGCAACCAGCTTGATCTTGCTGTAAAACAGCCGTTCCGCTTCCGCCGAAGGCGTATACGTATCAAACACGTCGCCCGCAATAATGACGAGTTCCACCCCTTCGCGGTCACAAATTTCGACGATCTCATCCAAAACTTCCGTCTGCTCGTCCAGACGTTCGCGGTTTATTAAACGTTTTCCGATATGCCAATCGGACGTATGCAGAATTTTCATCGCCCGACCTCCTATCGTTTGCGATCTCTATCGTGCGGAAACAAAACCCCACGAAGCTTTTTTAAAATTTTTGCAAAAAACAATTCAAAACACCTTGCTTTTGTGTTTGAAAAACTGTATAATAGATCTACTCTCGCCTTTCATGCGACGAAACCTATACTAGTGTATTATACACTATTTATTCCAAGAAATCAAGAAAACTTTCGCGGAAAGCGCAAATTTTTTCCTAATTTACACATAGGAACTCACAAAAGAACGGGTTTTGACGGCGTAGCCGTCACAGAAATCTTACAATCGGAGTGGCAATATGGCTTTTTGCTCTTTTTCCAAAGACGTTGACAACACCTATACGCTGATCGAAAACAAGTTCATCACCAAGTACTTGCCCGAAGCGGACGGACTTGCCGTAAAGGTCTACCTTTACGGGCTTTTTCTCTGTCAAAATACCGACGCGGATTTTAGCGTGCGCTCTATGGCGGAAGTATTGAAAATCAGCGAAGAACAAGTAAAACAAGCCTTTGCCTTTTGGGAAGATTACGATTTGGTGGAAATTTTGGCGCAAGATCCCTTTACCGTGCAATACCTGCCTGTCAAAGCGGCGGTTGGCAAGCCCAAGAAAATCCACTATGAACAATACGCCGATTTCAACAAAGAATTGCAACGCAAAATGCAGCGGGTTGGCAAATTTATCTCAGCAAACGAATATATCAAATACATGCGCTTTTTGGACGAGAACTCCATGCAACCCCACGCCTTTTTGCTCGTAACCGAGTATTGCATCAACAAGCAGGGCGAAGGCGTCACTCCCGCTTATATTTTTAACAAAGCCAAAAAGCTGATCCGCAACGGCTTGACGACCTACGAGCAGGTAGAAAAAGAATTGTCCAATTATAACGCACACGAGCGGGATGTGAACGCGATCATGGGGGCTTTGTCCATCTTTCAACGCACCCCCGACGAAAGCGATTACACGCTGTACGCAAAGTGGACGGAAAAACTCGGTTTTTCACAAGAGAGTATTTTGGCGGCTGCAAAAAAACTCAAACGCGGCAATATGAACTCGCTCGATATTACGTTGGAAGAATTGGCGCAAAAGGGAAAATTGGACGCGCAAGCAATCGACGAGTATCTCACCGATCGCGAAAAGTTGGTAAATTTGACCTTCCGCGTCAGCAGGAAACTGGGCGTAAAGGTGCAGAACCCCACACCGTATATCGACGAATACGTCGAAAAATGGTATAATTACGGTTTTGAAGAAAGCTCGCTTTTGGATATTGCGCTCCTTTGTTTGAAGATCGGGCGCAACGATTTTGACGGTATGAACGGTGTCGTAAAATCTCTTTTCAAGGACGGCATGGTAAGCGTTGACGGCGTGAAAGCGTTCTTAAAAACCAAAAACGACGAATTGAAACTATTTGCCAAGATTCAATCCGTTTGCGGCGGAATCAGAAAAAGCGAAAGCAACCTTGCCTTGATCGCGACGTGGCGGGCATGGAATTTTAACGACGAGATGATTTTGGAAGCAGCAAAACGGAGCTGTTCATCTTCCAGCCCTATCCCCTACATGAACAAAATTTTGTCCGATTGGAAACAGAACGGAATCTTTTCTATGCAGGAGATTCCCAGCGGCGTTTTAGGCGAAACGAGGGGGGCAGGTACGCGTTCAAGCGCAAAATCGGGGTTTGTCAACCCTGCGATCGAGGCAGTCAACGCCAAGTCCGACCGCGAACGGTACTATGCGTTGTTGCGCGAAAAAGCGCAATCGCGCGCAGATAAATATTTGGCGAAAGCAAACACCAACGCGCGGTTTAAAGCGATCAACGTCGAGCTTTCGAAAATGGAACTTTCCTTAGCAAAAGCGGAAGTATTCGAGCCGCAAAAACTGCCCGTTTTAGAAGAACAAAAGAGCGGACTTTTAACCGAGCGCAAGACAATTTTAGACGAACTTGGTATTAAAGAAAGCGACCTTATCCCCCAAGCGACGTGCAAAAAGTGCGGTGACACGGGGTACACGAAAAACGGCGCGCTTTGTACTTGCTATAAATCCGAGAGATAAAAAAGCAAGATTTTTGAAGATTTTTTATAAAGTCAATCAAAAACGCTTGCATTTTTTCAAAAAATACAGTAATATAAATAGGCGCTTGACGAAAGCGCACTATACGCAGAGATGTCTGAGTGGTTTAAGGAGCACGATTGGAAATCGTGTGTGCGCCTGAAACGTACCGGAGGTTCGAATCCTCTTCTCTGCGCCACAAAAAAGAGATATGTCCTTGGGCATATCTCTTTTTTGTTTGACTTAGAACGTTGAAGAGGATTCGAGGGTGGGAGCCGTTTTGCGGGAGCAAAACGCTTTGCCTTACGCACTATGATTATGCGAATATCTTCGGCAAAGTCGGCAATTGATAATTGCCGAGCGGGGCGCGACGCTTTGGCTTTGTCAAAATTCTCTTCTCTGCAAAAAATTACCTTATTCCCCCTTGAAAAACCTTTTCACTTGTGTTATAATAAATTTAAATCTACCCACGCGGAGAAAAGCATGCACGATTTAACCTATCTCAACCATTTTTCCTTTCACGAAGTCCGATACGACACCTATCACGAATCGTCCTTTCCCCTGCCGACAAGATACAATTTTATCATGTATCTACAAAAGGGCGTCGCGCATATTATCACCGAAAATAAAACGATCGTTTTAAACGAAGGCGACGTTTTGCATATCCCCCGCGGATCAAAATATTCGGTGAAACTTTTCGGCGAACCGAACATTTTATTCGGCTCTTATGCTTACCTTAATTCCCCGAAAGGCGGCGATAACTCCTACCGAATCCAAAAAGTTTCCTGCTCGCCGTACATGTTAGATCTTATCGCAAAAGTGAGCGCGATCGACGATGTAAACTGTGAAAGTATTGGATATTTTTACCTTTTTTTGCACGAGCTTTATAAACTTTTAACTCCTGCCGCCAACGACGGAAAACAAAACTTATTAGAGCGCGCCATGAATTTTATCATACGCAAACCCGATTGTAAAATAAGCGAAGTGGCTATCCATTGTCATATCAGCGAATCGGGGCTTTACGCGCTCTTTAACGAGCGGGCGCATATCACCCCTGCCCATTTTAAGCTGCACGTCAAGCTGGAACGCGCCGTCAATTATCTGATTTCTACCGATATCCCGATCGAAGAAATCAGCGATCTTTGCGCTTTTAGCTCGTCGTCGTATTTTCGAAAAAAATTGTATAGTATCTATAAGAAAACCCCGTCGCAAATCCGTAAAAACGGTGACGGACAAATTCTCGGTTTCTAACCGCATTTAGAGAAAATTACCTTATTTTTACTTGAATAATATCTTTCTTTCGTATTCTCTGAAATGGTATACTTTGATTAAGTCAAACGACCATTGTAACACGAAAGGAAGATTTTTTATTATATGAAATTGACGTTAGATATCGGCGGCAGTAAAACGCGGGCATTTTTATACGCAGAAGATACGATTGAAAAATTTGAGATTTGCGGCGGATTTGGAAAAGCCGAAGACTCGGATGCCATCGAAACAGAACTTTTTGACGCTTTAAAAGAAAAGCTTGGAAACGCATGCGGACAGATCACTGCCGTTGCCGTTAATTTGGGCGGCAAAAACAAACGGCAAATCGTTTACACCGTATCTGCCCTTTTCCCCAACACGCGCGTCTTTGCGCATAGAGAATCGGAAGGAGTTCTCGCCCGTCGTATTATGCAAACGTATAACGCAAACGTTTTGATTATGGCGGGTACGGGTTGTATCGTATTCACGCAAACGGAACGGGGCAGTCGGGTGCTCGGCGGTTGGGGGAAAGATTACGGCGACGACGGATCGGGGTATTCGGTAGGGATCAAAGCCGTGCGTTACGGCTTAAAAGATTTGGATAGTGGAAAACGAGAAACTTCGCTGCTCACAAAAACGCTGTTTGGCGTGGACGTCCCCTTTCATTTCCATAATATCAGCGACTATGCCGCAGCGCGCGACGCCGCGCGGGATAAAATCCCAAAGACTCGCGAAGGCATTGCGGCTCTAACCAAAACCGTCGTTGCCTGCGCAAAGCAAGGTTGCCCCTTAGCGCAACAGGTGTTAAATGAAATGGGCGAATATCTCGCCGATTTACTCTTGCGAGCGGTATCGGCAAGTGAAATCCACGCCCCGTCCGTCGTTATCAACGGCGGCGTAACCAACTTTTATCCGTTATGGCAAGACGCGTTTGACGCCACGCTAAAAACGAGCGGGAAAACGGCGCGCGTAATTTGTATCAACGACGGAATCGACAAAGCATTACAAGAAATCGTAAAGGAGCTATAAAACAATGGAACTGTTATTAAAAAAAGGTTTGATCGTATCGAGCCAAGCGTTGGACGGCAATCCTTTAAAACACCCCGATTATTTGTCGGTGATGGCACAGGCAGCGGAAAAGGGCGGCGCGGTTGCCATTCGCGCAAACGGCTATGACAATATCGTCGCCATGAAAAAGAGAGTAACCGTACCCGTGATCGGTTTGAATAAATTCCAAGACCAATCGGGCACGACGATCATTACGCCCAACTTTGAAAGCGCGAAAGAGATTGCGAAAGCGGGCTCGGATATTATCGCCTTGGACGCTACGTTTAGAAAGAGCGAAATCAAAGAAGACGTCAAGACGTTGATCGAGCGTATCCACAATGAATTGCACTTGCCCGTACTAGCGGATATAAGCACGGTAGAAGAAGCGGTTTATGCCGAACAGGTAGGCGCGGACTACGTATCGACGACACTTGCGGGATATACGAAAGACAAACCGTACGCGCCGGAAGAGAAATATCTGCCCGATTTTGAAGTTATTGAAAAGATTTTAAACAGCGGCATCGAAATCCCCGTTATTGCAGAAGGGCGGTTTTGGGCGCCGAGCGACCTTATTCAAGCGATGCAAATGGGTTGTTACGGCATCGTTATCGGTAAGGCAATCACCAACCCGATGGCAATCACCGAATATTTCTGTAAAGCGGTAAAAACGGGCATCGAAAATCGTGAACAGGCGGCAAAGACGGAAGATAGAAACGAAGGCACGAAAGATATCGACACCCTTTCCACCTATGATATTTTAAAGAAAATCAACCGCGAAGACGGTACGGTTGCCGCCAAAGTTAAAATGGCTTTACCCGCAATCGCAAACATGATAGACGGCATTTACGACAACTTTGCAAACGGCGGCAAATTGTTATACTGTGGCGCGGGAACAAGCGGTCGTCTTTCGGTTGCCGACGCAGCGGAATGTTCCCCTACCTACGGCGTACCCAAAGATCGCGTCGTTGCAACGATGGCAGGCGGTAAAGACGCCGTTTTCACGCCATCGGAAAACATGGAAGATAGCTATGAAGACGGTATTCTTGCGGCAAAAACCTTGGCGATAACGGCAAAAGATACGGTGATCGGCGTTTCCGCAAACGGTAACGCGCAATTCTGTCTTGGTTTTATGGCGCACGCAAAAAATTGCGGGGCAAAAACGGTTGCGCTCACCAATAATTTACATACGAAAATGGCGGCAAATGCGGATTACGCGATAGAGATTTTAACGGGCGCGGAAGTCGTAAAAGGCTCGACGCGCATGAAAGCGGGAACAGCGCAAAAAATGGCGCTTAATATGATTTCGACGGCGCTCTTTGTAAAGAGCGGCTGCGTAATCAGCAATCTTATGGTAAACATCAACCCCAACAATATCAAATTAAAAAAACGCGCAGTTTCCATGCTGGCGATCTTGACGGGGAAAGACGAAGCGGAATGTAGAGAAATTTTAGAAAAAAACGGTTGGTCGATCCGCGCCTCTTTGAACGCGTAAAACAGGAGAACGTATGCATAAAATAGCCTTGATAGGCGGAACGAAGAAATTTCGCCGATTTTTATCCTTAATCACCGAAAACGTTTTGGAAACGACGGTCGATAACGCCGTTGCCGACCGCAGTTTTGACGGCATGATCTTTTTACCCGATTACGAAAACGGCAAAGATTACTTAAACGAACTTTCCTTGGACGCCTTGGAAATTTTAGCCAAGAGAAAGCCCGAAGAATTTCGTGTTTACGCCGAAAATTATTACGGAAACAATTTTTACAACACGTCCGTTTTCGGTTACGAAACTTTGGGCGGTATCTGCCATACCCAAAACGAAACGATGTTGGCGCAAAACGGATTGCAAGACCATTTGGACGGCGCGGAAATTTTACAAGCGGCAAACGTTAAATTTTTGCCCGCGCGCGTGTCCTTCCGCGATCATAAACCGAGCGTAAAAGCCATTTTACTTTCGCTTGGCTATTACGTGGGGACGACGCACCCCGAAAAGACGGAAGTGGGCCAAACCTACCCTATGCTCCTTCGCACCGGTAGTATCATCAGCTCGCTGTTCTCTTTGACGAATTTCGACTGCGTGAATATGCGCCCGAACGCGCGTTTTAAAAAACTGTTCGCCTATATTTTCTCGTTTATTCTCGGCGTGACCACCGACGAAGTCGAAAAAGCGTTTGCAGCGTGCTATCCACCCTTGCAGACCCGATTTTCCGTCCACGCAACTCTGCCCGAAGGGGATAGAAAAGCGTTGCGCGAACGGGCGGTAAAAGACGCGGTTCAATGGCATTTTGACAGCGGGATCGTACTCGGCGCGCACGGGGAAAGCGGTTCGGTTGAGATGATCACGTCCAACAACGGACAAAAACTGTACAACAACCGCCGTGTAGACGCAGGTTTTTACACGGGTTGGCTGCTGTATGCCGCGGGCAAGTATTTCGGCAACGAAGATTGGATGCTTAGCGGAAAAAACATCTTCGATTATTTCTTAGAACACGCGCAACTCTCGGAAGGTATTATCGACGGTATGTTCGATTGGTATTACAACAAATACACTACCCCCAACGAAGTGTACAGTATCGATTTAGGGCGGGACGGTATCGCCCTTTGCAATATGTACGCTCTGACGGGCGAAAAGCGAATTTTGAACGCAATCAAACGGCTCGCAAACGCGATCGACGGTTGGATTGACGGCGGTAGATTGATCAGTATCCATATATCCTACGGGATCAACGGCACGAAAGAACATATCCCCGACAGCAGTCTTACCCCCGCTACGTGCGGCGAATTGGGTATTTTTATGCAGATGGCGTCCAAAATTTTAGGGGATAAAAAATACGTACGCAAAGCCAAAACCCTTGCCGACACTTTGGCAAACGCTTATCCCAATTACACCTATTACGGTCACACGACAAGTTCGCGCATGGCGCGCCTTTTGATGGTGCTTTTGCCCGTACAAATCGCGGGCGAAGGGGATTATTCGGCGCTCATCAACGAATTGATCGACTATCTTGCAAATATCAGTCTGCCTTGCGGCGGTATCTATTCGGAAGACAATTTGTCCTTTGCAAAACGCACGAACAAGGATACGGAATGCGGTATCACCACCCCTTGGGATCCCGATAAAATTTCCGATCAGCTGTATTGCGTGAACAATATTTTGGTGGCGTTGTCGCTGTTGAAAAACTTGCCCGACGACGGCAAAATTCAAAAGGAAAAGGGCTTGCAAGTATTCCGCAAGCTGCTCGATTACGTAGTAAAAATCCAAATTGTAGACGACGACAAACGGTTCAACGGCGGTTGGATGCGCTCGTACAGTATCACGGAAGAAGAATACTACGGGTTGGACGCGGACGTTTTATGGAGCAGCTACTGCATTATGGCGGGCTGGACGATGGGCATGATCCCCCTTGCCCTTTTGTACGAGTTGCAAGATATTTGTCCTTACGTATAACCGAATTTTTGCATACGAAAACGGCGGCCGAACAAATCGGTCGCCGTTTTTGTGTATTCCCTTATTTATTCTAACCCGTCCACAAAGGCAAGCAGGTCGTCGAAATCCCCTTTCGGATATACCGACAAATCCTTGTTCTCTCTGTTCAACAGGCACGCGGGCAT
>JAZSJN010000060.1:0-23294 GCA_045534315.1 Candidatus Scatosoma sp. | reverse complement strand
CCCTTTTCGGGGTGGGCGTTTTGGTGTACCCGATTGGATTCGAACCAACGGCACCAAGCGTCGGAGGCTTGTGCTCTATCCAGCTGAGCTACGGATACGTATATATTTTTCGCTTTTCAAAAGCAACTCTATTTTACTATTTTTTGCCACCATTTTGCAAGCGTTTCCACTACGCAAAACACCGATTTTTTTATTTTCTTTCCCCCTTTTTCGACTTTGTTTGCATTTTACAAAAATTTTTCGCGCTTTTTTCCACCCTTTTCGCTTTTCTTTTTCCAGACGCTGTGCTATAATAACCGTGATAAAACATTAAAGGAGATACGCGTATGTCGAAAACGGTGGTCGTGGGCATGAGCGGGGGTGTGGATAGCTCCGTTGCCGCTTTGCTCTTAAAAGAACAGGGCTATAACGTTATCGGACTGTTTATGCTCAATTGGGAAGAAAACGACGAAAACGGTTGCTGTACCGCCGAAGACGATTTTGCGGACGTGCGACGGGTTAGCTCTGTGCTCGATATTCCCTATTATACCGTCAATTTCGCCAAGGAATACATGGATCGCGTATTTTCTTATTTCCTTGCCGAATACAAGGCGGGCAGGACTCCCAACCCCGACGTTTTGTGCAACCGCGAAATTAAATTCGGTCCTTTTTTACAGGAAGCAAAACGGCTTGGCGCGGATTATATCGCCACGGGACATTATTGCAAGATCGCGCACGAAAACGGCGTGCATTTGTTGCAAAAAGCCAAAGACCAAAACAAGGATCAGACCTATTTTTTAAATCAGCTTTCCCAAAATCAGCTTGCCGACGTTTTGTTCCCCTTGCAAGATATGGAAAAACCCGAAATCCGCAAAATCGCTTTAGAGCGCGGGCTTGCCACCGCTAAAAAGAAGGACAGCACGGGGATATGCTTTATCGGCGAACGGAATTTTAGAAAGTTTTTACAGACCTATCTGCCCGCGCAAAAGGGTAAAATTCTCGACCTTTCGGGCAAGGAAGTGGGCGAACATATCGGTTTGATGTATTATACGCTCGGTCAGCGCAAGGGCTTGGAGCTGGGCGGCATCAAGGGGGACAGCGAAGGAGGCAGATGGTTCGTCGTCAAAAAAGATTTGGCAAACAACGTCCTGTACGTTTCCCACGGCGACGAAACGCCCTTATATTCCAAGTCGTGCGAAGTGAGCGGTTTTAATTGGATCCCTTACAAGCCGCAGGCAACCGAATTTGATTGCATGGCGAAATTCCGTTACCGTCAACCCGACCAAAAAGTGCACGTATCCATACGCCCCGACGGCAGGTTGCATATCGAATTTGCGGAAAAACAACGGGCAGTTACCGAAGGGCAATACGCCGTTTTATACGACGGGATTAACTGTCTTGGCGGCGGCGTGATCGAAAGCGCGGAATATTAATTCACCGCGACACGTCCCCCCACCTTTTAATATAAAAACAAAAAGAGCAAGCGTGCGCATTTTACACAACGCTTGCTCTTTTTTTATCGTTTTGAAAATTTACACCCGCAAAAATCCTGCCGATACAGCCCATATTCCTTGGATAAATCGATCGACCTATAATACCCGCCCTGCTTTTTAAAATCGCTGTAAAGATAGTTGAGCGCGTACCGTCCCCCCACCTTTTCGCCGATTTCGTTCAGCCACTCGGCGTTTTTATGGGGCGATAAGGTCAACGTCGTGCCAAACCACGTAAAACCGTGCTCTGCCGCCGCCTGCGCCGTCTTTTCCAACCGCAAAGCATAGCATTTGTAACACCGCGCTCCCCGCTCGGGCTCGTTTTCTAACCCCTTTGCCATTTCCGCAAAAGCCTGCGCGTCATGGTCGCAATCCAAAATTTCCGCCCAGCCCGTTTCTTGTAAAAATCGAATTTGTTCGGCTTTTCGCTTTTCGTATTCCGCAACTTCGTCAATATTCGGATTATAATAAAAAACGGTAATTTTAAACACGTCTTTCAACCGTTCCAAGCACGCAGACGAACAGGGCGCGCAACAGCTATGCAACAGTAGCGGCGTCCCCTTTTCAACCCTTTTCATTTGTTCTTGCATCAGGCGGTCAAAATTTTCTTTCATATTCCCATTATACTCCCTTTTTCTTCCGTTGTCAATCTTACGAATATAACTTGACAAAAAGCCCGATTTCCTATATAATAATTTCGTTATGAAATTATTAATCCCCGTAGCGTCGGGTTTGGAACAAATTACAAAACGCCAGCTTTTTATGCTCGGCTATGAAAAAGCCCCTGCCGATAACGGTCGTATCGAAATCGACGGCGATTGGCAGGACGTTGCGCGTCTGAACGTACTCCTTCGCAGTGGCGAACGGGTGTTAATCGTGCTTTCCCGCTTTCACGCCGTTACCTTTGACGAATTGTACGAAGGCGTTTATAATATCCCTTGGGAAAATTATCTGACAATCGACAGCCGTATTTTAATGGACGGAAAGAGTGTACAAAGTACCCTTGCCGCGATCAAAGCCGCGGGTGGCGTAGCAAAAAAAGCCGTGATACGCCGCCTTTCCGACAAAATTCGCACGGGCAGAAAGACCTTTGCGGAAACGGGCGCGCGGTCGATTATCGGGTTTTCGATCTATAAGGACGAAGTTACGATCACGCTAGACACGTCGGGCGACGGCTTGCATAAGCGCGGATACCGCTCCCTTGCGTACAGCGCTCCGTTAAAGGAAACCCTTGCGGCGGCGCTCATTGACAGTACCTTTTACAACCCCGATCGGGATATAGAAAAACCGTTTGCCGATCCTTTTTGTGGCAGCGGTACGTTGCCGATTGAGGCAGCAATGAAAGCCCTGCATATCGCGCCCGGGCTGCAGCGTGATTTTGATTTTACGGCTTGGACGTGCGCGCCAAGCGGGATTTTGGAACGCGCCAAACAGGAAGCGCGCGACAAGGAAAACCGCACGGCGACGCCAACGATTTTTGCATCCGACATCAATCCCGAGGCGATCTCTATCGCAAAATACCACGCTAAAAAAGCGGGCGTGGACAAGCATATCCGCTTTTCCGTTGCCGATGCAACCAAGTTTTCCAGCGACCAAAAATACGGTGTTTTGTTATCTAACCCCCCATACGGGGAGCGATTAAGCGAAGAAAAGGAAGTGCGCGCGCTGATGTCGGCGTTGGGGAAAACCTTTCGGAAATTACCCGATTGGAATGCGTATATCCTGACGTCGCTTCCCGATTTTGAACGGTCGTTTGGCAAGACGGCAGACAAAAAGAAAAAGTTATACAACGCAAATCTCGTCTGCGGGTTTTACTCGTATTTCGGCAAACCGCCGAAATCGGACGACAAAAACAGCCCCGACAAAGGAGAAAAATCATGAGTTTTTACCGCACAAAAGCAGCTTTTGCTAAAATTTTGAATGATTTTAAAAAGATCCGTAATACGATTACAGTCTGCGTGCACGTCTTATCGATCGTCTATCTCGTCTACGCAATCATAATGCAAACGGGATTTTGGGCAGTAAATATCGCCCTCCTTGCACTCACGTCGATATACTTTATTTTCTTTGTGATCATGGAACTTCGCGCAGCCACCAAAAAGCTGAAAAGAAGGATTAAACGCTTTTATACCTGGTGCAAACGCTTGATCAAATTACCCGTTTTGGGTATTGCTGTCTATGGATTGGCACTTAGTAAAACAGCATTCGATCCGATGTCTTTCTTAATGACTTTGCTCATGATTGTCGGTTGGATATTAGATATTCTTTTGTATTTTATCATCCGCTTTGTGGAAATCGAAAAAGACTACCTTTTAGATAGTTTACACGCAGATACGCACACCGAATTGCAGTGGGTGGAAAAAATCCCCTTTATCGGCGATCGAATGTATTCTACTTTTGACGCGATCCCTTTAAGCGATCACGCGGAAGAACATTATAAGCGGTTAGAGCCGTTTATCGCTGACATTAAAGCGAAAGACGAGTTGAAAAAACTCGAAAAAAAGCATACTTCAAAACAGCTGAAAGGAAATAAAACGGCAGAAAAAGACGAACAACCTATCCCAAAAAGCAAAATACTCCGTGCTCGTGGAAGAAATCGCCGTAACGGATAAAAAATAAACTATGCAAATCAAAAAAATCCGCTTTATAAACGCCGATCTTTTAAAACTCATCGCGGCGGCGCTGATGCTGATCGACCATATCGGAATGATTTTTTTCGACCGATTCTCCCCCGACGCTTATTGGATTTTGCGGAAAATCGGGCGGCTTTCCATGCCGCTTTTTGCGTTTGCAATCGCGGAAGGTTGCCGTTATACCCGTAACAAACCTCTGCATCTTGCCATGCTGCTTGGCTTAGGGCTCGTTTGTTTTTTCGTATACGTGATCGCGCTGAAACAAATCTATTATAATATTTTAATCACCTTTTCGTTTTCAGTCGTGATCATCTATGCCTTGCAGTTTATGAAAATTTCCCTTTGCGATCGACAAAGCAAGCTGTGGCAGAAAATCTGTTCGCCTTTCCTTTTTGTCGGCGCAATCGTCAGCACGTACGTTTTTTGCTATTTTAACGCCGTCGATTACGGCTTTTGGGGGTGTATGCTACCCGTGTTTGCGTCTATTTTTGACTTTCATCGCGTATCCGCCCCCACCATTTTACAAAAAACGGACGTTTTACCCCTGCGCGTATTGACGATGGCGATTGGACTTATTCTACTCGTTTTCAACACGACGTTCCCGCCCAAAATCGCGGCATGGGCGTTGCTCACAATCCCTATCTTGTTTCTATACAGTGGCGAAAAAGGCAAATGGAAATTAAAATATTTTTTCTACGTATTTTACCCCGCCCATCTCGCGTTCTTGCAGGTAATTGCTTGGTTCTTATAAAAATCACATACGTACGAAAAACGGAAGAGTTCACACTCTTCCGTTTTTTTATTCTAACTTTGCAAGTAAGCCTTCCAACCCGCGCTTTACGTCATTGTACGAACGCTCGAAATCACGCGTGTACCAAGGATCGGCAACGTCGCCGCTCTCTCCCGCGTACGATAACAACTTTTTGATTTTATGCGCGTTTTCCGCGCCTAGAATACGGGTTGCGTTGCGCACGTTCGCCCCGTCCATACAAAGGAATAAATCGAACTTATCCGCGTGTTCTTTTGTCAATACTTGCGCTCGTTTTCCCTCGCACGAAATCCCCTTGCTTTCCAAAAGCGTACGCGTGTGATAATACACGGGCGCACCCACACCATTAAACACGTTTTCGTCTGAAGTAGCGCTCGACGCAATCACAAAGTCATTCTCTCGTCCCGCCCTTTTCACCATGTCTTTCATAAGCAATTCCGCCATGGGAGAGCGGCAAATATTCCCAAGGCAAACAAACATAATTCTATACGGTTTTGTCATTTTCTTTTTCTCCGTTTTTCATTTTTTCAACAGGACAGCTTTCGCACGACTCGTCCGTCTTTTTGACGGAACTTGCTCCGCCGCATGCGCCAGCATGCGGGCAGGACTGACAGCCGCAACCACAGCCAACCTTTTCGCCTTTCAGCTTTTTACGAATGATATATATCGCAATCGCCACCACGATTAGCGCAATCACAGCTATAATAAAATAATCAATAGGTTTCATATTTTTTCTCCCGTTTAGAGTGATACCCGCCCCCTGTCATCGCGACACGGGGGTGGGTATTTTACAAAAAATGAGGTATTTGTATAAGCTTATTTTAACAATTTGTTTTGTTTTGCCTGCCGTTCTTTTTTGTCCATTCGTTTGTTATACAAAACGATACCGACAACCGCCAACGCCGCGATAATCAACCAAATTGCAATCGGCCAAACGAACTCGCCTACCGTATAGACTATCGCCGCAACCAAATACGACGTAACGATCCAGAACAAAAGCGTCCATCTAAACTTACCTTTTGCCGTTTCGCCTTTCGCCGCCGCCACCGCCGCAAAACAAGGAATCGTCAGCATATTAAACGCGATAAAGGAAATAAGCGCAGGCACGGATATACCCGTTGCCCCGATCATAATCACGACTTCCGCAACCCCTTCTTCCGTGCCTTCAAAGCCCGCTACGATTACCGCCGCCAACGAACCGAACGTCGCGATTACGTTTTCTTTTGCGATCAAGCCCGTAATTGCCGCCACCGCGAACATCCACCCGAACGCTTTGAGCTGACTACCAAAACCAAGCGGTGTGAACAAGGGCTGTATCAACTGCCCCACCGATGCGAGAATGGAATATTCCATACCTTCTTCGCCGACGTAGTGCCAATCCCACGCGAAGTTGGACAAGAACCAAATAATTACGCAGGAGAGCAAAATGATGGTAAACGCCTTTTGAATGAAATGCTTTGCTTTATCCCAAAGGTGCAGCATCAAGTTTTTAAACCCAGGCATGTGATAGGTAGGCAATTCCATAATGAACGGAGACGCCTCGCCACGCTTTGTCGTGTGACGCATTACCAAGAGCGATACAAGCGCCGTAATAATGCCAAGCAAATACATAGAATAGGTAATCACGTCTGCGTTACCCACGCCAAAATGCGCCACGATACCGCCCGAAATCGCAAGCAGAATTGGCATTTTTGCCCCGCAAGAGAAGAATGGAATGACGCGAACAGTCGCTTCACGTTCTCTTTCGTCTGCCATGGTACGGGTATTGATCATTGCGGGAACGGAGCAGCCAAAGCCCATGATCATCGGCATAAATGCTCTACCCGAAACACCGAAACGACGGAAAATTCTATCCAACATGAACGCTACGCGCGCCATATATCCCGTGTCTTCCAAAATCGAGAAGAATAAGAAGAGCACCAAAATCTGCGGCAGGAAAGAAAGCACTGACGCAATACCACCCCAAATACCGTCTACAACCAAACCAATGACCGCTTCGCTGGCGTGCAAACCGCCTAAGCCTGCGCCGATCCATTCGCCAATTTGGCTTGTCAATAGGTCGAGCGCGTTAAATAGAATCACGCCCGGGGAATTTAAGCCGTCCGCAAAGAAAACGCTGCCCCACGTCGTTTCGCTTGCACCGCCGCACCACTCGCCAAACGGTTTGATGATCGAGCCGAGATACAACAAATTTTCCGAGAACGTAAGGTGGAAAATCCCGAACAAAATCACAAGGAAAATAGGCAAACCCCAAATCTTGTGCGTCAATACTTTATCCGCTTTATCCGATTTCGACAGCTCGTCATAGCTGGGTTTTCTCGCACGAGTGAGCGTAGACGAAAAATGCGCCGTTATGTATTTATATCTCGCGTCGGCAATTTCCGCTTCCGCATCCCCGCAAAATCCGTCCTTTTGACAATTTTCGTTGATAAACGACTCCACCGCACGCGCTTCGTGGGGATGGTTTTGCATTTCAATTTCGTCTTTTTCCACGAGTTTTACCGCGTGGAACAGGGGTGCAGGCACTTCTTTGAGTTTTAATGCGATTTCTGCGTTCGCGATTGCCGAACCCAAAACTGAATCGCGCAATACGCTAATTCCCTGTCTTTTTTCCTTGGACGCGTCGATTGCGCGCGTCATCAGCACTTCCGTATTCGCGCCTTTGAGCGCCGAAATTTCCACCACGGGCAACCCCAAACGTTTTTCAAGCATCCGTACGTCAATCTTATCCCCGCGCTTATCCAAAACGTCCGTCATGTTCAGCGCAACCACCATGGGAACGTCCAGCTCCATGAGTTGCGTGGTGAGATATAAGTTTCTTTCCAAATTGGTCGCATCCACGATATTGATGATGCAATCGGGGTTTTCTTCTAACAAAAAGTTTCTTGCAATCACTTCTTCGGGGGTGTACGGGGAAAGGGAATAAATCCCCGGTAAATCGACTATGTCTACGGGCTGACTACCTTTTTTATACGTACCCGTTCTTTTATCCACCGTAACGCCGGGCCAGTTGCCTACGTGCGCCGTACTGCCCGTAAGGGCGTTAAACAACGTTGTCTTGCCCGAGTTTGGATTTCCTGCCAAAGCAAACGTTAACATATTTTTCTCCTTCTTACTTATTTCTTCGCTTTATTTTTATCTAATTTCTACGTGAGCAGCTTCCGCTTTTCGCAAGGTCAACTCATAGCCGCGGATCGAGATTTCGATCGGATCGCCCAAGGGCGCTTTTTTACGAAGATACACTTCCGCTCCTGGCGTGATGCCCATGTCAAACAAGCGACGACGGATCGCGCCTTCGCCGTTTACCGCCACCACCGTACCTTGTTCACCGATCTTTAACTGCGATAAAAGTTTCATGATTTCTCTCCTTTCCGCTTTTTAATTTCTTAACCGCGGTTAAGTTTTATTTTAAAAGAAAAAGCGGTTCGCCATACCGTTATTTGTTTGTATTATATCACTATTTTATGCGACTGTCAAGCAAAAATAAACCATAGTTAAGAAATTTTTACAAAAAATTACAAGACGATCTTGTAGCCAGCCTTACAACCTTGCCGTCCGTGTATGCAGATAGCCCGCATTTGTGGGGATATGCGCATCGACCTTGCACGTCCCCTTATCGCCTCTTTTCTTCCTTATATATTATTTATTGCGAACAAAATTTTTCATCATTTGGAAGGTTTCTTCGGAAATGAGATGTTCCATGCGACAAGCGTCTTCTTCCGCAATCGTCGCAGATACGCCGTTTTTCAGCAAAAACTCGCGAATGATACAATGGCGCTCAAATACGGATTCGGCGTACGCTTTGCCGCTTTCGGTCAGATATAAATGTTTGCCGTCTTCGTAAACGTATTCCTTTTCGCACAGGAGCTTGACGGCTTTATTGACCGCCGCCTGCGACACGTTCATACGTTTTGCCACGTCAATACGGTGCACGACGTCTTGTTCACGACCCAGCGTGAGCAACGTTTCCAAATAATCCTGTTCGGATTGATTATATTTTACGTAATTGTTCATAATTTTCCCCTTATTTGTTGTATGCGTAAAATAAGTCGTTTGGTTGTAGAACCGAGAAAGACAAGGCAACGCGAGCGAACGTCAACGCAGTATTTCGCCGTGTTATAAAATCAAACACACGTCGCCGAATTTTAGGGAAAGCAGGATAGCGTGATATTGTTTGGTTTTAGAAGCGAGCAGTTCAAGGCGTTGCGAAGGAGCTTACCGATAGTAAGTGACTGAGCAACAACGCAGAAATACGAAGCTTATAAAATCAAACAAGCGTCGCCGAATGAGAAGAAACGGTACTTATTCTCCACCGCATACTTGTAAACGTTCAAGATTTCTTCTCGTCCCGTCAAACACGCCACCAACATAATCAACGTACTTTCGGGCAGGTGAAAATTGGTAATCAACCCGTCTACGCACTTCATTTGATAGGGCGGGTATAAGAAAATTTCGGTATTGCCGCTGCAAGCGCGCACAAACCCATTTTCGTCCGCTACACTCTCTAATGTCCGTACCGACGTCGTACCTACGGCAATCACTCTGCGCCCTTCGCGTTTTGCCGCATTGATAATCTCTGCGCTTTGTTCCCCAATCTCGTAAAATTCCGAGTGCATTTTATGGTCGGTAATAATCTCTTCGCTGACAGGTCGGAACGTCCCCAACCCCACGTGTAACAGCACTTCCGCCACCTGCACGCCTTTCGCCTTGATTGTATCCAACAGCTCGGGTGTAAAATGCAATCCCGCCGTGGGCGCAGCCGCGCTCCCGTTCACTTTGCTGTACACCGTATTGTACCGAGCCTGATTTTCTAGCTTTTCCTTTATATACGGGGGCAGGGGCATCGTTCCCACCCGCGAAAGGATGTCTTCAAACGCGCCGTCATAGGAAAATTCAACGATCCGTTCACCCGATTCGGTAATATCCTTGACCACGAAAGACAGTTCGTCCCCGATCGTCATTTTTGCGCCGATTTTACCCTTTTTCCCAGGGCGCATCAACACTTCCCACGTGTTCAAATCGTGGCGTTTAAGAAGTAAAACTTCCACCACGCCGCCGTGCGCCGTCAGGGCGTACATACGCGCGGGGATAACCTTGGTATTGTTTACCACCAACACGTCCCCTTCGCGCAGATACTCGACTACGTCGCGAAAAATTTTATCGGTAATCGTCTTTCCCACACGATCATACACCAAAAGGCGGGACGAATCCCGCGGCTCGGCAGGCGTCTGCGCGATACGCTCTTCGGGAAGATCGTAATAAAAATCACTCTTTTTATATTGTACTTTTTCCATATCTTTTTTCGCTAGTTATAGGCGGTGTTTTCGACACGTCCCCGCCCTTTTTCGTTATTCTTCGTCTTCAAACAGGGAAATTTGCCGTTTTGCTTTCGCCGTAGGCTGCGCCCCCATGTGCGCGTATCCGTCTTTTAAACAAATTCTGCCGCGCGGCGTACGCGCGATAAAACCGAGTTGCAATAAATACGGTTCATACACGTCTTCAATCGTGTTCGCGTCTTCGTTGATCGTAGCCGCCAACGTTTCCAAACCCGTCGGACCGCCGCCAAATTTTTCAATCAACGCACGGAGCAAATTTCTGTCCGTTTCGTCTAAGCCCAGCTCGTCAATTTCCTGCCGCGACAGAGCAAAGCGCGCGTCTTCGCGGGTGATTTCGTCGTTCCCTTTCACAATCGAGAAATCCCGTACGCGTTTTAAAAGTCTGTTTGCGATACGGGGCGTACCGCGGCTACGCCGCGCGATCTCCGCCGCCGCGTCGTCTGCAATCGCAATATCAAGCGCTTTCGCCGAGCGGGTAACGATCAGTTTTAATTCGTCTGCCGTGTACATTTCCAAACGGTTGATAATCCCGAAACGGTCGCGCAAGGGCGCGGCAAGCATGCCCACTCTCGTCGTCGCGCCGACCAAAGTAAATTTTTTCAAAGGGAACCGAATATTGCGCGCGGACGGACCTTTGCCCACGATAATATCCAGCGCGTAATCTTCCATCGCAGAATATAAAATTTCTTCCACCGAACGGTTCAAACGGTGAATTTCGTCGATAAACAGCACGTCCCCTTCGTTCAGGTTCGTCAAAATCGCCGCCAAATCCCCCGACCGCTCAATCGCAGGACCGCTGGTGAGCTTGATCGCCACGCCCAACTCGTTTGCAATAATGTGCGAAAGGGTAGTTTTACCCAAGCCCGGCGGGCCGTACAAAAGGACGTGATCAAGGGCTTCGCCACGCGCTTTTGCCGCCGCGATATAAACGCCCAAATTTTCCTTTACCTTTTGTTGCCCGACGTAATCGGACATCACTTTCGGACGCAGAACGTTCTCTTCTGCGTCGTATTCCGTTTTCGTGCTGACGAGTAAACTTTCTTCGCCGTAATCTTCGTTTTCAAACATTTTTCATCCCAATCCTATGCCGTTTTGCAACGTGTCACGCACACCAAATCTTATACCCCTTGCAGGGCTTTCATAATAATTTCTTCCACCGTTGTCGCGCCCTGATCGTGCGCTTTCTTTACCGCTTGCACGCTCTCGTTTCTAGTAAACCCAAGCCCCATAAGCGCCGCAATCGCTTCTTCATCCTGCGCGGACAGTTTCGCGGGCGCAGCCACCGTCGGACTGGGCGTTAAATCGTCGCCGCTCGCGCCCAAGACTTCCGCCGCGGAAATCTTTCCGTGTAACTCTAAAACGATTTTTTCCGCCGTTTTTTTACCCAAGCCTTTCACCGTGGCAAGACGTTTCACGTCCGCCGTCGCAATCGCCATCGCGAAATCGTCCGCAGACAGGCTCGCCAAAATGGAAATTCCCATCTTCGGACCAACCCCCGATACGGAAATTAGCTTTAAAAACAATTCCTTTTCTTTCGGCTCGCCAAAGCCAAACAGCGTGATGCCGTCTTCTTTTACCTGCAAATAAGTGTACAAATTCGCCATCGCGCCAACTGTCAGCGTGCGGAACGCACCACGGGTACAGTACAACTCGTACCCTACCCCGTTCACGTCCAAAATCGCTGTTTCGGCGGTTGTTTCCAATACCTTTCCACGCAAAAACGCTATCATATTGCTCTTCCTTTATTCGTCGTTTTTTTCTGATTTTTTCGTTGTTTTCGTTGTTTTCGGAGTTTTCTGCATGGCAGCAAAAGACGCTCTGCCTACCCCCGTCACGCCCGTCAAGCCCGTCGCGTTTTGCAAAGCCGCCGCCGTGCTCGCCGACGAAAAACCGCCGCTCGATCTTTGCCGCTTGCTCGCCCGCGCCCCAGTCGCCATCAATTCCTGATATGCGTTGGTAGGCAGGGACGAATTATTCCCTTTCGTGCGCGTCATGTTTCCCACGGCAAACAACTCTCCAAATCTCGCCGTCTGCGCATGACAGAGCGCAATCGCCAACGCATCCGCCGCGTCGTCAGGCTTAGGAATTTCTTTCAATCTAAGCAGCGAAGTTACGACGGACTGTATCTGCTGCTTATCCGCTTTGCCGTACCCCGTCAAGCCTTGTTTGATCTGCATAGGGGTATATTCATACAATTTTTCGCAAAATTTTACGCAAGTCAAAAGTGCCACACCACGCGCATGGGCAACCGCAATCCCCGTCGTAATGTTTTTGGAAAAGAACAACTCTTCCATAGCAATCTCGTCGGGCTGATATTTTTTTATCACCGCGCAAAGCCCTTCTTCCAACCTTTTTAAACGGACGGGCAACGGTTCGTTTTTCGGGGTGGTCACCACGCCGTAATCGACCGCATGCACCACGCCGCGGCTATCCTTTTCAATTACGCCGTACCCCAAAGTTGCCAAACCGGGATCGATACCCAAAATTCTCATTGTTTCGCTCCGTCCAAAACCCGAATAAATGTTCTCATTCTATTGTACTACAATTTTCACCCGTTGTCAAGCCCAATTACTCGCTTAACCGCGGTATCGTTTTGCCTATGGCAAAAAAAATTTGCAAAAACGTAAAAAAACATGGCAGTCCCCCCTTGACAAAGAAAAAAAGTATGATATACTGCCGCTTGCATCGGACGGAGCGAGTCGCTTTCTTCCTTTTGCCGCAATACAACCCCTTCTACGTTCCGAAAAAAAATAACGAAACAGGAGAAATGGGAATATGAAAGAAAAACTTCGTCAAGTATTGCGTATTTTTAGGGTTGACGTACTGTTATTTACGCTGTACGCCAAAATTGCTCTCGCGGTGACTAAAAAACTGACGGCGCTCAAAAATGCCGTGCAAGGTTTTCTCACCCGTCTGTTTCCTCGCAACGGCAAAAAGGTTTGTGCAAAAAGTACCGCAGTGGATACTACGGCAACTGTTACGGCAAATGCTGTGGTCGATCGTACGACAAATACTGCGGTGGCTACTGTAACGAACGCCCCTGTAACGGCGACTGCAACGGCAACCGCTACGGTGACAATCGCCACTCCTTAACGCCGAGAATTGCGTCTTGTTCCCCTTTGTGCACTCCCCGCGCAAAGGGGACTTTTTCGTGTCTATCAAAAGAAAAAACGGCACGCGTTTTTTGCGTACCGTCTCTCTTTTTCGTTTGCAATTATTCCGCTTTGATCGCGCCAACGGGGCAGCCGTCTTCGCACGCGCCGCAATCTACACATTCGTCATTGATCACGTAGATCCCTTTGCCTTCGTCCAATACGATCGCGCCAACGGGGCAGGTGTCTGCGCACGCACCGCAAGCAACGCATTCGTCCGTAATTACATGTGCCATAATTGTTACCTCCGATTTTTTGCTTTTTGCTCTTATATTATATCACGTTTTTTTTAATTAGTAAAGGATTCGGGGGAATTTTTTTTGCCTTTTTTAGCTTTTTCTTAAATTCCCCGCAATCTCTTTGAGTAAAGCAGCCGCTTTTTTCACTTCTTCTTCCGTATTTTTCCTGCCAAAACTGATACGCACACACTCTTTCGCCTGTTCTTCCGTCAATCCCATCGCCATCATGACGTGGCTAGGTTTTACCGACGCGCTTGCGCACGCCGCGCCCGCCGAAATACTCACACCGCAAAGGTCGAGTTTGTACACAAGATCCACCCCCGTTATCCCTTCGATACGGAGCGAAAGCACCGCGGGAATATCTCCGTCGCCACCGTAAATATGCAAACCGTCAAGCCCCGCCAACCCGTCCAAAAACGCCGCGCGAAGTTTGGCTGTTTTTTCGTTTGTTCGCGACACGTCTGCCACCGTTTTTTGATATGCAGCCGCCATACCTACCACCGCCGCTACGTTGGTCGTACCGCCGCGAAGTCCACGTTCCTGCTCCCCGCCGACAATCAGCGGCTTGATCTTTACGCCGCTTTTGACGTACAGCGCGCCGCACCCTTTTGGACCGTAAAATTTATGCGACGAGATCGAAAGCATATCCACGCCAAGGGCTTTTACGTCCAAGGGCATATGCGGAGCGGCTTGGACAGCGTCCGTAAAGAACAAAGCCCCTGCCTCGTGCGCGATTTTTGCCAATTCTACAATCGGTTGCACCGCCCCCGTTTCGTTATTTACCGTCATCACGGCAACGATCCCCGTACGTTCGCAAATCAGCGTTTTCAACGCCTTCGTTTCGACACGTCCCTGCCCGTTTACGGGTAAATAGCTAACCGAAAAGCCTTCCTTTTTCAACTTTTCCGCCGCCGCCATTACCGCGTGGTGTTCAATTGCGGACACGATCACGTGATCACACCCCTGCTCTTTCATAGCATACGCGCCGTCGATAAGCGCCCAGTTATCGCTCTCCGTGCCACCCGAAGTAAAATACACTTCGTTAGACTTTGCCCCCAACAACGCCGCCAGCGTATCGCGCGCAGTATCCACCGCGCCCATTGCTTTTCTGCCGTGCGCATGCGGGGAATCGGCATTGCCGTAATCGTTCGTGAGATAGGGCAACATTTTTTCGAGTATTTCTTTGTCGAGCGGCGTTGTCGCCGCGTGATCGAGATAGATCCGTTCCATAGCCCGCCAATCCTTTTTATCTTTTCCTATTTATTATACCGCCTTGCAATCCAAATGTCAAGGCGTAAAAGAATTTCGCCGCAGATTTCCATAGGAAAAATATTTTTTCTTCAAAATTGTAATTTTTTTCAAAAAACCCCTTGAAAAATTTGAAAAAATATAATATAATGGTTGCAATTATCGGTTCTTTGTAGAAAATCGGGCTTTTGCGGTGCAGAGAGAACGCCGTATCGTACGAAATTTTACGCCCCAAACCACCGATAAAATATTGCAACTACACAAGGGGGATTTTATTATGAGTATCAATGGCGAGAACATCCGCAACATTGCGGTTGTAGGACACAGCGGCGAGGGCAAAACTACGTTGGTTGAAGCGATGCTTTACAACGGTGGCGTAATCGACCGTATGGGCAAAGTGGCGGACGGCACGACCGTTTCCGACTACGACGATTTGGAAAAAGCGAAAAAGATGTCTATCTACGCGTCCTGCTCCAACTTGGTTTGGAAAGGGGTAAAGGTAAACCTGATCGATTTGCCCGGCTATTACGATTTTGAAGGCGAACGCAGCGCAGGTCTTCGCGCAGCAGGCGGCGCTCTGCTCGTTATCGGCGCAAACGGCGTCATTCCTATCGGCGCGGAATCCATCGTTGATTACTGCTTAAAATTAGGCAAACCCTTGATTATTTTCATCAACGGCATGGACAAAGAAAACGCCGATTATCTCGGCACGGTACAAGCTCTGCGCGCAAAATACGCAGGGAAACTCGCGCCTATCCAAATCCCTATTATGGAAGGGGGCAAAATGCAGGGCTGTATCAATGCTTTGCAAGAACGCGCTTACCTTTTCAAAGATACTGGTCCCGAAGAAATCGCAATTCCCGACAACATGAAGGATCAAGTGGAAGAAATGAAAGCGTCGCTGATGGAAACGGCGGCGGAAAACGACGAAGTTCTGCTCGATAAATATTTCGAAACGGGCGATTTGACCCGTGAAGAAACAATCCGCGGTATCCGTATCGGTATCGCGTCCGTTAACACAATCCCCGTCATGGCAGGCTCGGCGCTCACCAACCGCGGCGTTATCAATCTTTTAAACGAAATCGTTACGTATATGCCTCAGGCGCGCGAACGTTTGAATACTATGGTCGAAGACATTGACAATCCCGGCAAAGTGTACTCGCTGCGTACAGACGAAGACGCACCCTTTGCGGCGCAGGTTTTCAAAACCGTCGTCGATCCTTTCTCGGGCAAGCTTAGCTATTTGAAGAGCTTCCGCGGGGTACTCAAGAGCGGCTCGACCGTGTGGAATCCCAATACCGAAACGGAAGAACGTATCGGACAAATTTACGTTTTACGTGGCAAGAAGATGGAAGCCGTTGATCAGCTCGCGGCGGGCGATATCGGCGCGGTAAACAAGCTGAACAACACCAACACGGGCGATACCCTTTGCGATGTAAGCGCGAAAGTGAAATTCTCCCCTATCCACTTCCCGAAACCCACGCTGTTTATGTCCGTGGCAGCGGAAAAGAAGGGCGAAGAAGACAAAGTGTTTGCAGGTCTTGCAAAACTTAAAGAAGAAGACTACACGTTCTCGATCGAAAAGAACGCAGAAACGGGCGAAATGGTTATCGGCGGTCAGGGCGATATTCAGATCGAAATGTTGGCTAAAAAAGTTAAAGCGCGCTATGGCGTGGATATGAAACTCTCCGAACCGAAGATCGCGTATCGCGAAACGATCCGTGGCAAAGCCGAAGCGGAAGGCAAACATAAGAAACAGTCGGGTGGACACGGTCAATACGGTCACGTAAAAATCCGTTTCTCCCCTTGCGAAGAAGAATTTGTATTCGAAGAAGAAGTCGTTGGCGGCGCAGTACCCAAGAACTACTTCCCTGCGGTTGAAAAAGGTCTTCGCGAGAGTATGGAAAGCGGTCCTTTGGCGGGTTATCCCGTGACGGGCTTGAAAGCCGTTCTTTACGACGGATCTTATCATGACGTTGACTCTAACGAATTGTCCTTCAAAATGGCAGCGGCAATTGCGTTCAAGGAAGGCTTGAAAAACGCAAAACCCGTTCTGCTTGAACCCATTTATACGTTGAAAATCGCAATCCCTGCCGATTATCTCGGGGACGTTATGGGCGACATCAATAAACGCCGCGGTCGTATCATGGGTACGGACACCGAAGGCGACCGCTCGATCATCACAGCAGAAGTGCCCCTTGCGGAAATCAAGACGTATACCATGGAACTTCGTTCGCTTACCCGCGGCAGCGGTAAATTCGTATCCGAATTCCTTGGCTATGAAGACGTACCGCCTATGCTGGTAGATAAGATTATCTCGGACGCGCAAAAGTCCTAACCTCCTTTTCTTTAATATATTTGCGCGTACGGATAAAACCTTTCGGGATCCCCCTCCCGAAAGGTTTTTTTGTGGTTGGCAACCACTGGCAAGTCTTACTACTTTGCTAAACGTGTGTGTATCTTCGTCCGCATGGGTGGTTATCCGCACGTCGACCGAATGTTTTGCAAGATGATCTTGCAGCCAATCTTACTACTTTGCTAAACGTGTGTGTATCTTCGTCCGCATGGGTAATTATCCGCACGTCGACCGAATGTTTTGTTGGCATTTTACCGTATTCACACGCATATATTTATGCTATGAACGCCTTATTTTTTGTCGTATTTACGATATGTACCCTATCCTTGCTTATTTTCTCGCCCGAAAATTTTCTACCTGCCATGTTAGACGGAGCAAGTAAATCTGCTACTCTTTGCGTGTCTTTAATCGCCACGTACGCCGTATGGATGGGGCTCATGCGCTTATGGGAAGATAGCGGCGTAGCGCGCGGCGTTTCGCGATTGATCAAACCTGCTCTTAAACGTTTACTGAAAACGGACGACGAACAATCTTTGTCCGCCGTCAGTATGAACGTGTCCGTCAACCTTTTGGGAATCTCGGGCGCGGCTACCCCGTACGGTATCAAAGCTGCGCAGCTTTTAGACAAAACGGACAACGCCGAATATTCGTCGGCAATGTTTTTCGTGCTCAACGCCACGTCCTTGCAGATTTTGCCCTCTTCCCTTGTCGCCGTTCGCGTAGCAATGCAAAGCGCCAATCCTACCGACATTATTTTACCCACCCTAATCGCCACCGTATTTTCGACAACCCTTGGCGTACTGTTAACAACGTTTGCCTATCGTAAAAAATCCGCGCTAAAAACGAAAAATATTGCCCCTGCCTGCGTAAAAACAAGGGGGGCGTGTACGCGATGACGCATATTTTCGCCTTTCTTATTCCCACCATTTTTTTGCTTAGTTTTCTCGTTGCTTTTATTCGCAAAGTGCGCGTGTACGACTCCTTCACCGACGGAGTCAAAGGCGCAATCCCCCTTATCGTGTCCATTTTTCCTTATATCGCCGCCGTCACTATGCTGTCAAAGCTCTTAGAAATCAGCGGCGTCGGCGACGTCCTTGCAAAACGCCTTGCGCCTGTCTTCCGTTTCGCGGGCATTCCGCAAGAGTTATCCTCTCTATTGCTTATCAAACCGTTATCGGGGAGCGGCGCAATCGCCGTTCTATCCGACATTTTGGAAATCTACGGCGCAGACAGCTATATTTCACGCTGCGCGTGCGTAATTTACGGCTCATCAGAAACGATTTTTTATATCGGCGCGGTTTATTTTGCGGGATTAAAACGAAAAAATTTAACAAAAGCGATGATCATTTCCGTTGCAACGTATCTGATCACCGCCGTGTTCTGCTGTTTTTTGTGTAAAATTTTGTGAATTTACAATTTTTAAGGATATTTTTTTGTGAAAAAGTGTGAAAATGTTAATTTTTATCATTTTTTGCACAATAGCTATCCTTTTTTGTCGAAAAAAAATTTTTTGATTTTTTTCTTTACTTTTTTATTTTTACATGCTAAAATATACTCGTAAATCGGTTGTGGATAGCCGATTACATGAAACAGCTCATCATTTTCCCCCTTATCATATAGGTAACCGCCTTGGGATCGCAAGACCCCGAGGCGGTTATCTTTTTCGCGGTTAAAAATTGCAAAAAAAGGCAATGCTTTAAAAAAGGAACTGCTTATGTCAAAACCGTCCAAGCAAAAAACCAATACTTTCCGCGAAGAATTTCCCTATATCTGCGTTTTGGCGGTGCTTGCCGCGCTCGTAGGCTGGATCGGCGAAAATCTTTCCACCCTTATCGGGAGCGGGAAAATCGATTCCCGCTTTCACATTTTACCCTTTTTATCCCCCTATGGGCTAATCGTGCTGTTTTTATATGCCGCTCTTCGCGACGTGGACCGCGCGACCTTTTTCGGTAAACCGCTTTTTTCGCGCGATAATTTGCAAACGAAAATTCTATCCAACGTATATTGTCTTCTATTTATAACCGCCGCCGTCTTTTTAGGCGAGTTAATCGTCGGCAACCTTTGGGAAAAAGCGTTTGGGGTAATTCTTTGGGATTACACCAACCACGCCTACTGTTTTACCCGCTATACTTGTCTGCTCACCACCGTTCTTTACGGCACGGGTGGCTACCTTTTCTTCCGTTTGGGCTTTTCGCCCCTGTTTCAGCTGATAAAAAAACTCCCACGCAAAACCGCAAAAATTCTTGGATTTACGTTGGGAGTTTTGATCCTTACCGATACGGCGATCATGGGTATTCATATCGCCGTTTTTCGCCGCGCTCCCGTCTATTGGACGGTGCGTTTTCGTTAAAAATTATCTAACCGAATTGCCCATTTCATAGGCAATCGTCGTCAGTTCGGGGCGTTTTAACACGTCCCCTTTTTCATACACGCCCCTACCGTACAGCGTGCCCTTTTCTTCATACCCGTCAATACACATCGCAAAACCGTGGAAACAGGACAACGTAATATCCAGCGTATCCGAATCGTCTTCCGCCGCCGTCGCGATATAATACAAATCCTTGTTAGCAATTTCCGTCCAACGCGCCACGGTGCGGTCAATTACCGCTTTGAGTTGCGCGCAAATCGAATAGAAATACACAGGGCTGGACAACACCAACACGTCGCAATCGATAATTTTTTGCAAAACGTCCGCCATGTCGTCGTTAAAGGCGCATTTACCGCCGTGATCTTTGCAATAATAACATCCCGTACAAGGCGCAATTTTCTTTTCCACCACGCGGATTTTTTCCACTTCGTTGCCTGCGTCAATCGCTCCGCGCATAAATTCGTCGCACAAAACATCCGAATTTCCGCCCTTTCTCGGGCTACCCGACAAAATCAAAACTTTCTTCATTGTTCGCCCCCTTTATTCAAGTCTTTCGCTTTATTGCTTTCAAATTATAACAGGATTTTTTTATTCTGTCAATATAAATACTTCTATTTATCCAATCCCAAAATATCGTCTGCGCTACAATCAATAATTTTGCATAACCTTGCAAAAGTCGGAAGAGATGGCATTATCCTACCCGATAAATACTGCGATAACGTCGGTTTCGATATACCCAAATCTTTTGCTATTTGCGTTTTTGACTTTCCGCAAGATTCAATTTCCTTTTTTAAGTTTTCCGATATGCTAATTTCTAACCTTTCCATATTAATATTTTATTAGTTTTCACCTAATTTTACTTGACAATTAGGCTGTACCTAATTATAATATAGATAGAATTTTTACAACCGGAGGGTTTTTATGTATAATAAAGCAAAATACATCGTCGACGTAGTTGGTTCGATTATCGCCTGTATTTTAGGTATTTTTATATTTGCAAGCTGTATATTTAGCTTTCGAGAACTTTTCAGCCTCCCTTCCCCAGTTGGAAAACCTGGAGAAAGAATGTTTATCTCTCTTGTTATTAGAGGTCTTATAGCAATTGTTTTTATTTGGTTCGCTATCAAAACAATTCAAAAACCTTTCTTATATCCCAATGAACGCGGCATTCCCACCTGGACGTTTTCTGATAAAGGGAAAAATCTGACACTGATTATTTTGAGCGGCATTTTCTTTGTTTTTGGGATTTTATCAAGTATCCTTTTATCTTTGCTTAGCAAATATTTAGGCAACGCACAAATTATATCCAACAACGTAGCGCAATGGATTCAAAATATTCTTTGCCTTGCCGTTTTCGTCCTTAAAATTATCGCGTTAGTGTTAAAACCCGACCAAAAAACAGCTGTTTCCGATCAAGTTTCTACAGAAAACCTTTCCAATCAAAGCAATGCAATAACCCACAAATAATTCAATATAATCAGATTCAATGTTATAAAAAAAGCACTACGTTTCTTTTTAACGCAGTGCTTTTTTTATTTTATCCATTTCATTCGTTCGTTTAATACCGTGTATGCCCTTTTCGGGTCGTCCACGTCTAAAACCGCCTGTTCCATCGGGCAAAAACCCGTGTCCGTGCGGTTGCGAATCGCTACTACTTTCTCTTTAAACGCATACGCCACTCCAAAACGCAAAAACACCTTTTCCGCCGTTTCGCTAAACACCTTTGCGTGGACTTCCGCCACACCCAGCAATACGTACAAATACGCCGCCGCCTTCCCTACGACTTTGTCCGCCGCAACAGCCCCCGCGCAGTTTTCGCCCGCCGTAAGCCACGCAAGCAGCGGCTTTATCCCCCGCTCTTGCGAGCGCAAAACAACGCCGTCGCCCACAATCGCGCAGGTATCTCCGCTCTCTAAAAAGGATAACGCGCTTTTACGCCATGCCGTTATCATTTCAACCGCTCCGCATACGCCGCAAGTTCTTCCGAAATTTTAATGGACTGCGGACAAACTTCTTCGCAGGCGCGACAACCAAGACACGCGGACGGACGCTTTTCTTCGGGCATCGTACTGATACGCATGGGCGAAATAAACCCGCCGTTTGAAAATTTATGCTCGTTGTACAAATCCAATAATTCGGGAATGTTAAGCCCCTGCGGGCAATATTCCGTGCAATACCGACAAGCGGTACACGGCGTCATATCCACCAACAGTTCCGCCGTGATCTCCTGCAAAACGCGCAACTCTTCCGCCGTCAACGGTTTTTCCGCAGACGCCGTTTTGATATTGTCTTGCACCTGCGACAGATCGGACATGCCCGACAATACCACAGTACCGTCCAAAACCGTCTGCAAAAAGCGGAAACACCACGCCGCCACCGATTCGTTTGGTCTAAGCGCTTTTAATCGCTCTTCATGCTTAGACGAAAGCCGCGCCAACTTGCCGCCGCGCACAGGCTCCATTACCCACACGGGAATATTGTACGATTTAAGCAACTCCACCTTTTCTTTCGCGCGCTGAAAAGACCAATCTACCCAATTGATTTGGAGCTGACAAAATTCCATGGCATGCCCGTACTTTTCTAAAAAGCGTTGCAAGGCGGGCATATCCGCATGCGCGGAAAAACCAAGATGCCGAATACGTCCCAATTCCTTTTGTTTAACAAGGTGGTTAAAAATGCGGTATCTTTCGTCGAGATACTCGTTGATATTTTTCTCGCAAACGTTGTGGATAAGATAAAAATCGAAGTAGTCCACACCCGTTTTTTCAAGTTGCTTTTCAAAAATTTCTTCTACTTTGTCGATATTTGCCAAATCGTAACCGGGGAATTTATCCGCAAGATAATAGCTTTCGCGGGGATATTTAGACAGAATTTTGCCCGTAACGATTTCCGATTGTCCGTTGTGATAACCCCACGCCGTATCAAAATAGTTTACTCCGTTTTGGATTGCATAGTCAAAAATTTCCGCCGTTTTTTCCATATCAACGTTTTCGATATTTCCGTCCACGGTCGGAAAACGCATACAACCCATGCCAAGCCACGATAATTTTTTGTCTTTGAAATTTTTATAAATCATATTTTTTCCTATATTTTTTATAGATACACTCCACGCGGTTGCTGCGCAACCTTGGTCGGTATGACAAGGTAGACGGTCATACCGAGCGAAACAATTTTTGCCTTATGGTCATACCGAGCGGAGCAATTTATTGCGTAGTCGAGTGTATCTCTTAAAATTCCAAACTCAAATCTTTCCACGATGGATTATTCAATTCAATTAGCCACTCTTTCTTTTTCCTTGACCACTTTTTTAAAACCTTTTCTCTTGCAATCGCCGCATTCACATCCGTTGTTACTTCATAATAAATCAATTTGTCAACGTTATATTTCTGTGTAAAACCCTCTATGAGTTTTTCTTTATGTTCATAAATACGCCGCGATAAATTATTTGTTACGCCTACGTATAATACTGTATTTGTTTTGTTTGCAAGTATATATACGTAATACTGCATTACTTTTTCTCCTTTGAGATACACTCCACGCGGTTGCTTCGCAACCTTGGTCGGTATGACAAGGCAGACAGTCATACCGAGCGAAGCAATTTATTGCGTAGTCGAGTACATCTCGCCTTGTTCAGTAAAATCAATCGGTCAAGCCAAGCAAATAATCCGCGCTAACGTCGAATAATTTGCATAACCTTTTCAGCATCTCTAAATTAGGCTCAAGT
>JAZSJN010000038.1:0-10840 GCA_045534315.1 Candidatus Scatosoma sp. | reverse complement strand
GGCACTTCTTTTAATACCACCGCACCCGCGCCGATCTTCGCGCCTTCGCCGACGGTAAAACCGCCCAAAACCTTTGCGCCTGCCGACAGCGTCACGTTTTCCATGATCGTCGGGTGGCGTTTGCCGCGCTCCTTACCCGTCCCGCCAAGCGTTACGCCCTGATAAATCACCGTGCCTTTGTGCACTTCCGCCGTTTCGCCGATCACCACGCCCGAGCCGTGGTCGATAAATACTCCCCCCTCAATCTTCGCCGCGGGGTGTATCTCAATGCCCGTGAAAAAGCGCGCCGTTTGACTGATGATACGCGCGATCAATTTCAACTTGATCTTATGGAAAAAATAGGCTACTCTGTGCCATGACAAGGCGTGCACACCCGAATAGGTGAGCCAGATTTCAAACCAGTTCCGCGCCGCGGGGTCGTTTTGTTTTGCCGCCTTAATGTCTGCCCTTAAATTTTTAAACCACATTATTCAATCTTCCTTTTCAACAAGATAACTGTCTTCATGCAAAACTAAGTTTTTGCAATTCATGTCCGTAGGACAACTCACGTTTGTAAAACAATTCATGCGTCTATGGCGCATTTCATCAAAAAAATAGCGCCCTTATACCATAGTATAAAGGCGCATTGCAACGCTGTTCCACTTTACTTCGAAAAACCTAAAAAGATTTTTCCTTTTTCGCCCGATAACGGGGGCTGCCGCAGAGAATTAGTCTGTCCTGATAACGCAGAAACGCACTTTCGCCGCCTTAAAGAACCGCGCAACGCTTTCAGCCTACGACGTTGCTCTCTGTTTTCGTCCCCTTTTACGGTTACTCTTTTTCCGCTCGGATATTCAATTTTTTATCATTATAGCACACCAAACGCAAAAACGCAAGCATTTGCAAGTAATTTATTTTAGGAAAAGATTTGCCACTTTGTATTCTTCCAAGGCGCGCGCCAGCATGGTCGGATTGAAAATTCTTTCTTCAAAAAGATAGGAAAGCACGACGTCTTTAACGTAAGTAAAATCAAAATTATACCCGCATAAACTAAGCAACGCCTGCACGTCTTTAATAGAAAATTGCCCTGCGAGCCCCAACGAAAAAATTAGATTTTTCGACGGCAGATATTTATTGCGACGAATTCCTTTCCAAATTTCCGCAGAAACGTTCAAATCTCTCAACGCGTCTTCGTCCGTAAGCTTATATTTTTGCATGAGCTTGCCCAACACTTTATAAGGCGCGTATTTAGAAAACAGATTTTTAAGGCGTGTAAAAAGCGTAATCGGACGGAAAGCAAACGAAAAAGTAACGTCTACCATGCGCCCTTTCAGCGCCGTTAAGATCTCCGCTTTCTTTTCTTGACGGGAAAGGCTCATGGTTTCCGCCGGCAGAGTGTATGCGTACGTCCTGCCGTCCGCGCGAATCTCCGACGCCTGCATCAAGGGCATTTTATAGCCGGGCAAAAGACACAGTTTATCGTAATTTGCATATTTTTCACAAAAATATTCGTCCAACTGCAAAATAAATTCGTCCATCGTATTTTCTCTCCGTAGTTTTATTCTATTATAGCACAGCTTTACGAAAAACCGCAAGCAAAAACGGGTGAAAATTACAATCACGCGCCCATCACGATTTTATCTTTTTGTGATTTTTTTGGCTGAAAATGTAAGCACCGTTCTTTCTGACTGAAAAGTTTTCAGAAATTTTGTGAAAAGCGCAGTTTTTTCTTTCATTCGCTTGCCATTTTATCAATTTTATGATAAATTTGATATGGAATAACAAATTCGACAAAAAAGGAGAACCATCCATGAAACGGGATCGCATACAAGAAATCGCTGAACTTTTGGACAAGCGTGGCAAGCTGACCTTGGAACAACTCGAAGAACATTTCCCGCGCGTATCGCAGATGACCTTGCGCCGCGATCTTTTTCAATTGGAAGAAGAAGGCAAAATTATCCGTGTGCGCGGAGGCGCTATGTCGGTGCGCGAAGTGCAAAAAACTTCGGGCGAACCTTACGCCAAAAAGACTACGATTCACACCGACGAAAAAATCGTAATTGCGCAAAAGGCGGCGGGTTTGATCGACGAGGGCGCGTCCCTGTTTTTGGACGGCGGTACGACTGCGCTGTACCTTGCCAAGGAAATGCCCGATCGCTATTGCAGCGTGTTCACCAACGGCCTTGCGGTAGCAACGGAGCTCGCAAAAAAGAAAAACGTGGTCGTAAGTTTGCTCGGCGGGCAGTTGATCAAGGAAAATCTTGCTACGGCATCGTCCTTTTCATCCCTGTATTTCACGGACACAAATTTTGAAATCGCGATCATTTCCGCTGCGGCGTTTACCCCCGAAAACGGATTTTCGTGCAGTTCACAAATGGAGGCGGAACTACTTCGCGTGATCTGCAAAAAAGCGAAATTCTTATATATGATGTTGGACAGCTCGAAAATCGGCAAGATCAAGCCGTACACTTTTGCGCGCGCGGAAGACATCAACGTATTGATTACTGACGACGAATTCCCCGACGCGCTCAAAGACCAATTTAAGAGCATGGATATTGTCGTAATCTAAACGCAATTTTATATACAACAGCGCCCCCGAAACTGCGGTTTCGGGGGCGTAGTTTTTTACCAATCCTGTTTATCTAACGATTTATCCTTTACGTCGTCATAATAGGCAAAATATTTTTCCTTAAACGCGGCGGGCGTCATAGGCACGTCCGCTCCATCTGCGCGCATGCGCTCTAATAGATCCTGCAATTCGTCGGGCGAAAAATCCGCCAGATCGGTTTCTTCACCGTATTGCTGTAACAATTTTAAAAGATCCAATTCCGACATAGTTCGCTCCTTAAAAGGTACTATAATTCTACCTGAATATGCTCGCCACGGAAGGGCACGGTGATATGCGTAAACCCAATTCGTTTAAGCATGTCTACCACTTCTTCCCGCTTGTCCGCAACCCGTTCTTTGAAATGCGCGTCCGAACCGAACGATATTTTTCGCCCACCCAATTCGTAGTATCTACGCACGATATTTTCGCTGGGCAACGTCATCGTTTCTTTCATTTTGCTCGCGGAATTGATCTCCAAAATTTTGTCCTTTTTAATGATCGTTTTCAAAATATCGTCGATCTCTTCCCCGAATTCGTCCAACGAAAAACTTCTGTCTGCATACGGCACGTAGCGGGCTATATACCCAATGTGACCTACGACGTCGTAGGGATAGGGCGCGTCCAAACTGCGGCGGATAATTCCCAAATACATACGGTACGTCGTCTGCTTGTCTTCCGTAAAATGGTACCGACAAAAATCCTTTCCGTCCCCGCAATGCACGCTGTTGATTACAAAATCGGGACGAAATTTTTCATACGTTTCCAAATACCGCTGTTGCACCGCCGCTTTGTCCGAATACCCAAATTCCGCGCCCACGCACACGTTTAACACCCCTTCGTAGTCTTCTTGGGCGTGCCGCGCGCCGTGAAAATAATCAGCGGGGTCGGCGTTTTTGATCTGCTCGATCTCTTCGTCGCTCATTTGAAATAAATCATAATCGAAATCGAAATGGTCGCTGACGCCGTAAAAGGTAATCCCTTTTTCGCGCGCCGTTTCCAACATCGTTTCTATTTTATCCCGTCCGTCGTGCGAAAACGTCGTATGCGTATGCATATCCGTCAAAAATTTTTGCATAATACTGCCTCGCAAAATTTCAAAATCTTATTCGCCATTATTATAGCACACGGATTTGCTTTTTTCAAGCGCGCAAGCCCTTATACGTTATAAAATTTTTCCACCCTTTCCGCTTTTTAGTAAAAATGTCCGCTTTTTGCCGTCGCTTACCTTTATTTTCCTGTTCTTCCTATCATTGACTATTGACCAGAACTCTTTTTCTCATTACAATACTGTCAGCGCTCTTTGGGCTTTTTACCCTGACAATACAGACTGCGCAAGAACAGAATAGGAGAGTTATTATGAAAAAAAGAACGTTATTATGGTTTGCCGCGCTGACAGCGATCTTAACGCCGCTGACCGCGCTGACCGCTTGTAAAGACGACACGTCCCCCACCCTTTTAAATAGCGACAGCGAAATTTCTGCAATTTTACCCGACGCAGACGCCCCTTATGAAAGCGAAATTTCAAGCGAAATTTCGTCGGAATACGTATCCGAACCTACTCCCGTCCCTAAAACCGAACAATACATACGTTGCACGGGTGACAGCGTAAATTTACGCTCTGGCGCAGGCACGGGGTATTCCATTCTCGGCAGAGCGGAAAAAAATACGGTTTACGTTGTTTTGGGGAAAACGGGCAGCTGGTACATGACCTATTATCGGGGCAAAATTGCCTACATCGCTGCATCTTACGTTTCGATTTTTACGTTGGAAAAAAGCGACGATACAACGGAAGACGTTTTAGCGCAAGGCTATAAGCTAATCGGCACGCCATACGTATACGGCGCGGTGCGCCTGCACGACGGAAAAGGGAAATTCTTAAAGGGCTTTACCGCCCAAAAATTCGATTGCTCGTCCTTGGTACAATACGTGTTTTATAAAGGCGCGGGGAAAATTCTGGACGTAAACACCCGCACGCAGGTCAAGCAGGGCAAATACGTGTCGCGAAGTAACCTGCAACGGGGGGATTGTATCTTTTTCACCAACGAAGAACGACAAAATAAAACGGGCGTAGAGCGCATCGGGCACGTCGCGATTTACCTTGGCAATAATTATATTCTGCACACTTCGTCCGATTACGCGCGTATCGAAAAAATGACCGCCAAACGCTGGTCCTTTTACGTCGAAGCGCGGCGGTTTTTATAAATGCGATTTTTATAAATTTAACTACGTGTTAAACAGCTATCACTTTAAAACGGATTATTTACGTTCGGACAATGCGGTAGCGGCAAGAAAATAGACGGCTGACGCGCCCGCGCCCGTTAAGCGGCGCGCACATTCGCTCGCCGTCGAGCCCGTCGTCATAATATCGTCCACCAAAATAATACGTCGATCTTTACACGCCTTGCGCTTGTGCACGTGATACGCCCCCACGACGTTGTCCATACGCTCCAAAAAAGACATGTGCTTTTGTTGCGCAGTTTCACGCCGCTTTTCCAAAATCTCCGTATCCACTTCTGCTGTAAATCCAAGACGGGTGAGTTCTTTACACACCGCTTTAGCAAGGCGTTCCGCTTGGTTATACCCCCTTTGTCGTTTTGCGGCGGCAGTCATGGGCACGGGAACGATCAAGAGCGGCTCGTCCTTTTCCCCGTCGTAACGCGCGGCAAAGGTCCGCGCCATCTCTTCCCCAAAATACAGCGCGAGCGTCGGCGTTCCAATTTTCATACGGTTAACCATAGCAGCCGCTTCGCCACGATACACAAAGGGCATTATGCCCTGATTAAAATTCGGCACGCGCGCCTTACAATCAAGACATATCCCGTCGGAAATCCGTTCTCTGCCACATTTTTCGCAGAATTTTTCACCGATACGGGGCATTTTATCTTCACAGTTTTTACAGAGCCGATGGACGGGATAGGTAAAAATCTCTTCGCCGCAATGATCGCAAACGTAGCCGCAATCTTCCGTCGCTGCGCGGATCTTTTCCGCAATTTTTGCAAAAATATTCATCCGTTCCACTCCCCTTATCTTTGGTATAAAATAACGGCGTACAGATCGTTCGTTTCGACCCGTACGCCATGTTTTTTAATTTTCAACCGAATTTTCCACGGTCGCTTTACCGTCGTTTTCACTTTCGGTCGCTACGTCCTTTGCAGCTTTTTCCGCCGATTTTTTACGTTCGTACCGCACGAGCAAGTAGGCAATTACAACACCCACCGCAAACAATACCGCGCCGATCCCCAACGAAAGAGCGATTTCCGTCTTCCCTACGTTTCCGTGCGCCCAATCGTAATATACCGCCATAATATCACCGTTGCAGAACATGGACAGCAAAGATCCCAACGACATACCTACGATCATACAATAAGACGTATGCCGCGCCTTTGCAAATACGTACGTGAGCAATTTCGAGAACAGGAACAACCCCAACAAAAAGCCAATCGCCAATCCACCGTATACAAGCATCACGAGCGGATTTTCTTCCTTCCAAAAGGTCATTCTGACGCTTTGCCTCAGGCTCTTATCCCAACCCACCGACATTAAAAACGCACTCGCGCTTAATCCCGGCACAATTTGCGTGATCCCGATCACAAAACCGATTACGACCGCAAGCAAGACGTGCCCAATTTCAAATTTTAGAAAAATATTCCCTGCAAAGCGTTCGCTTTCGATAACAACGTTTTCTGCCGCCGACAAATCGTTCGCTTTTAAAACGGCAGACACACAACCCAGCGCAATGGGAATACACAGCCCGATCGCGAACAAAGCCACGCGTTTAGGGGTAATTTTCGCGCCTTTCACCTCGTCCTTTACCGCAGGGAACGCGCCGCACATCAAGCCTGCAAACAGGCAAACGACCGCAAACGTGTTGATTTCAAGCAGTTTTTGTACCCCCAAAAATCCTACGCCGAATCCCAACACCGCCCCCAAGGCGATCGGTAACAAAAAGATCACGCATTTTTTAAATTGTTTAAACAGGTTGCCGATCGCATACAAAAATTGATCGTACAGTTTAAAGATAATTGCCACCGTCGAGCCGCTGATTCCAGGGATAATCACCGCCAACCCGATAATAAATCCCAACAAACCGCTTTTGCACCACGTTTTCTTGTTATACTTGATAAGCTCCATTTGCAAATCTGCTTGCGACATATATTTTCTCCGTCGAAATTTCCTTATTTTTTTGTTTATATACGTATTCATTGCGACACGTACGGGGTGTTTTATTCTTTTTCTGTGTGCGCCGCTGCTTTTTTAAGGCGTCTTTTATCGATTGCCCAAACGATAATCAGCAAAACGACGATTGCAAACAAAATCCCGCAAATACCGCCTGCAACGTCTATGCAAACGTCGCAAAATTCCGTTCCGCGACCTGCGACGAAAAACTGTAACGATTCGTCAATGATCGGTACAAGGCAAACGCCGACGAGCGAAAGCCACAGCCCTTCCTTTTTCCAGGTATAGGAAACAATACACCACAGCAACAGCGCACCAAAGAGCGCAAATTCTGCAAAGTGCGCAAATATCCGCACGTACGTATGTAAGCGATCATACGTCGCTCCCGTCGCGTTCGCAATCGCTGAATTTGGCGCGATTACCGCCGCAACTTCTTGTACCACCTCTACCACCGTAGAGCTCTGTTGTGCCGATTGTTCCCCCGGTTTTAAAGAATTTGAAAAAATAAAACCGAGTACGACCATACACGACACGGTCAAAGCGATTCGCAACATCCATTGCAAAACCGCTTCTTTGTTGATGCTTTTTAATTTCATAATTATATTATACGCAAAAAATATGCGTCGGTCAATCCATTTTCTTGATTTTGCAAGGATTTTGATTTTTTTTCTTTTCGAAGGTTGAAAAAACGACAATTTCATCTAAAATACGCACAAAAAACTGCGATATAATACTCTTACAAAATTTATATTTTTAGGTGGCCTTTATGAATTACGTAAAAAAAATGTGCATTCTGCGGCAGATTAAACAAGGATTTTCAGGGGACGGAAAATCGCTGTCGGGGCTTGTTAAAATCGAACAATATGGCAATAATCTCGCCGTGGAAGTATCCATTATCAATTTTGCGCCTTTGATTGCAGGTGAATACTACTGCTTACTTTCGGACGGCAAAGGCAAAACAGAAATGCTGCCCTTACGCGGAAAAAGCATGTTCAATATTCTCTCCGATATTGATATCACGGGCGGGTTTTGCGCGATCATCTGCTACGTCAAAAACGACGTCGTCCCGATCGCCTACGGAATCAATGGAAACGGATCGTACGATTGGCGCACCATTTTAAACGCTACACTCCCCCCCGTTTTCCCAAAAAAGAAACCCGCACTTAATACCGAAGAACCTACACACAAACAAGATCCCGCTAATTATATTGCGGCTGCGCCGTTAAATTACAGTTCGCCTACGCCAAACGACGGGGGACGTGTCGCGTTGAACGACAATTCTGCCCCTTCCGCCACGGAAATTTCCCATGCAGAAAACGCCGTTAGTCCCCATAAAACAAAACACTACGACGACGAAAAAATCGTCACGGAAAATTATTATAGGGAGCAAAGTGATGAACAAGAGGTCCTTTCAAAAAATCGCAAAAATGCACACGTTAAAGGCGCATTGGAAACGGGCTCGCCGTCCCGGACAGAGATTGCGGAAAATGGAGATGCTGAAAGCGTACTCCATCCGTTTAAGACAGACGGGGATGGATATTATCAATCGGTAAAAAACGAGCTAGACGAACTGTTTAAAACGTATCCAAAAGACGACACTCTTTCGGGGGCTTTTTCTTGTAGCGAATGGGTCCGTATCAAGGGCACGGCGAAAGACCCGCAATATCTCGTCGGCGTGCTCTACGAAGACGGACGCGCAAAATATATCTGTTATGCGCTTGCTGCACAGGACAAGGACAATCCCCCTGACGAGATCAAAAACGTCTGCTCGTTCGTACCCGTGTCCGCCCTTTCGGAAAATATCGGCTTTTTTGTCATCTTTCAAAGCGCAACGGGCGGCGAGTGCATAAAACCCGAAGAAATATGAGTTGGCATATAAAATGAAAAGCACGGCTTTCCGTGCTTTTTTTGTTTTTTAAATGTGCTCATGGCAGACATGGTATGCCCATTTTAAATTTATCAGAAAAATTCTTCTTCCAGCATAGCGCAAAGACAATGATATACGGGCAAGTGCAATTCTTGTACCTTAAAGGTTTCCTTTTCAGGCACGACGATCGACGCGGCGGCAATTTCTTTCAATTTACCGCCCGTGCCACCGCCTAAAAATACGACGTTCATGCCCTTTACTTTCGCTACACGCGCCGCATATACACAGTTTTTAGAGTTCCCCGAAGTGGATAACGTCAATAACGTATCCCCCGCTTTACCCCAAACGCTAACCTGTTGCGCAAAGGTAAAGTCGGGGTTTTTGTCGTTCATATACGCCGTCGTAAAGGACGGATGACCGCACAAAGATACCGCAGGCAAGCCGCTTTCTAAGTTTGCGCAAATCGTTTCCCCTTCTTCCCCGCACGCCTTTAACGCCGACGCATAGTTTTCGGGCAAAGGACGGTATTTTTTAAAACTCTTCATCAGCTCTCCTACGATATGCTCGCAGTCGCTTGCCGAACCGCCATTTCCACAAAGGTACACTCTGCCGCCGTTTTCAAAACAGTTTTTTAAAATGCAAAACGCCTTTTCCACGTTTTCTGCCTGCTCACAAAGGGCGGGATACCGTTGACAAAGCTCTTTTAATATCATTTTTGTACTTTCTTTCATCGCTCTATCTCCTTTACATGTCTGCCACGGCAAGCGCGGCAACGTCCCCGATATTTTCACTCAATTTGGCAGGTACAATCTCGCATACGGACAAGCTTCCCTGTAACGCTTCGCGAGCCAAAACCTTTTGCATGGACGGTATCAGTAACTCGGAAGATCGCATAAACACCCCGCCTAAAACTATTTTTTCGGGGTTAAGAATGTCAATCATAATCGCCAATCCTGTCCCCAACATTTCGCCGCTTTTTGCAAAAACGCGTTTCGCAAACGGATCGCCCGCTTTCGCCGCTTCGCTCAGCTTTTTGGTCGTGATCGCGGACACGCCCCCCATCTTTTCAATGCAAGACGGAATTTTTTTGCAACGCAGGGCCATTTCTTGCGCTAACCGCGCGATCCCCCCGCCGCTGCAAAAACCTTCAAACGAGCCCTGCTTACCAAACCCAATCGGTCCGTTTTTTGCAAGACGAATATGCCCCGCCTCGCCCGCGTTGTCATTCGTGCCGCTGTACAGTTTGCCGTCCAAAATCAAGCCCGCGCCAAGTCCCGTGCCAAAGGTAAAAAAGATCATGTTCCGCGTGCCTTTGCCCGCGCCGAATTTCCACTCTGCAACTGCGCACGCATTGGCGTCGTTTTGCAATTTTGCGGATAATCCAAATTCCTTTTTGACGTAATCCACAATGACAAATCCGTGCCAACCCTTGGCAAGGTTAGGCGGACAAACGATCACTCCTGTTTGGCTATTCAGCGGACCGCCGCAACTGATCCCTGCCGTTTTTGCCCCCGTTTCAGCCACCCAAGCCTTAACAAACGGAGCTAATTTCGACAAAGTTTCCTGCGGACAATTCACCGTCGGCGTTTCTTCCCGCTCGATAATGCGAATATTCGCATCAGAGATTTCACCCAAAGATACCGCGCATTTTGTTCCGCCGATATCAAAACCGATACAATATTTCATCTTGCACCCATACCGTTTTTATTTATTAACATTATAGCATATCCACAAAAAATATACAATACCTTACACAAATTTTTCCTTTTTAAACAAAGAAATCCTTATCAAATAAATCACACTTATTCTTAGCGGCGGGAAAGCTCCGCTTTTCAAACAAAAAAGGTTATCCACAATTATATTTTAATAGACGGCGATAAATCCCCTATCGGGAATGGGCGGAAAAGGTTTCCGCCTTGCTTGCAAGGCAAGAAAAGCAGCGAAACGGTGGAACGAGAGAGCTTGCTCGGGCGGACTGCCGTAGCGGTGTTTTTAGTCAAGCGTGCCAAACGCGGAGGAACCTTTTCACGCGCTATTCAGCCGCGCCGTCCGCGCAGGACGGATTTACCTCCGCTTTTCAGGTGAAAAAAACAAAAAAGAAAGCCTCGTTATTGCTAACAAGACTTTCAGTTGAAAAGCGGCGATTACCTATCCTCCCGGCGGTTAACCGCAAGTACTTTCGGCGTAAAAGAGCTTAACTTCTGTGTTCG